>JAHEFC010000438.1 GCA_024640385.1 Sphingobacteriales bacterium | reverse complement strand
ATTCGTGGGCGTCCATGATGTGACTGAAGATCACTTTGTTGGCATCAAAGACAACTTTCCCGTCTTTTTTGGCCTCCTCATGACCCGCTTCAGCATGTTCTTCGTGCTGGGCGAGAACCATGTTGGGATTAGCCAGTAAAAAAACACTGAAAACCGCTACCACAAAGTATTTGACGCTTCTAAAGTTCATGGATGTCTGCGAAATTTGGCGCAAAGATAGGGAAATCGGATGTCATAAATGTGATGAATGTGGGGAATGTGTTTAATGTGATAAATTTTAAAAATCCGCCACATTTATCACATTTATCACATTTGTCACATTCGAACCTTCTGGCCAAACTGCATCTCATACAGATGGGCATAAAACCCCTGTTTGGCCAGAAGTTCGTCGTGCTTCCCCATCTCCCGGATCTCACCCTTATCCAGTACCATAATAATATCCGCTTTCCGGATGGTACTGAGGCGATGCGCGATAATAATATTGGTTCTGCCGCTGATCAGTTTATCAATGGCATGCTGGATCAGTTGTTCCGATTCAGTATCCACGGAAGAAGTGGCTTCATCCAGGATCAGGATGGAAGGATCGTACAATAAAGCCCGGATGAATGAGAGCAATTGGCGCTGACCCATACTCAGGGTACTGCCCCTTTCCATCACATTATAATCATACCCGCCGGGAAGCTGCATGATAAAATCATGAATACCAATCATTTGTGCCGCCTTTTCCACTTCTTCCCTGCTGATCTCGTAATTACGCAGTGTTACATTGTCATAAATAGACCCCGAAAACAGGAACACATCCTGCAGAACCACCCCGATCTCCCCCCTCAGTACGTCCAGCGAATATTCTTCTATATTCCTGTCGTCGATCAGGATCTCCCCTTTTTTTACATGATACAACCTGTTGATCAGGCTGATGATGGAGGTTTTTCCGCTGCCGGTATGTCCTACTATGGCCAGCGTCTGCCCGGGATGAATGTGAAAATTGATGTTTTTAAGCACTTCCCGTTCATCATTATACCCGAAACTCACCTGTTTGAACTTGATATCACCCTGTACTTTTTCCGGTTGCCAGCTGCCGCTGTCTTTCGCAAAATCTTCGTTATCCAGCACCTTGAACACCCTTTCGCTGGCGATCATGCCCATCTGCAATACGTTGAACTTATCCGCCACTACCCGAAGTGGCCTGAACAGAAGGTTCAGCATGATAATAAAGGACACGATCTGGCCGGATACCTCTACCGCTTTTTCCTGGGGAAGGTTCATCACCTGCACCCCTGCATACCATACCAGCAAGCCCACTGAGCTGGCCAGCACGATCTCCACTACGGGAAAGAAGACTGAATAGGCAAAAATGGCATTGATATTCGCATTCCGGTGTTCCTTATTGATCTTACGGAATTTGCCATACTCTTTTTCTTCTACCGAAAACGCCTGCACGATCTGCATCCCGGTGATATGCTCCTGCACGAAAGCATTTAAAGCGGCCACTGCATTCCTTACCCGGATGAACGACTTATTCACGCTTTCCTTGAAAAAATAAGTGGCCAGGATCAGAAAAGGAAAAGGTATCAGGCAAACCAGGGTCAGTTGCCAGTTGGTATAGAACATGGCGATCAGAATGGCAATGATCGATAAAAGGTCGGCAATGATGGGTATCAGGCCTTCTGAAAAAATATCGTTAATCGCCTCAATGTCGTTGATGGTTCTTGTTGTGAGTGTTCCTATAGGGGTCTTGTCAAATTGCGAGAGGTTAAGGTTCAGCACTTTTTTATATACTTTGACCCGGAGGTCTTTGACTACGGTCTGGCCTAACCATGCAGTAACAAATGAGAAATAAAACCGAAGGGCGGTTTCGATGATCAGTATCCCGATCTGTATCACGGTGATCCAGATCAATGTATTCAGCAGCCCGTTCTTGATCACCTGGTTGATGGTATACTGGATCAGCAAAGGCCTTACAGGAGATAGTGCAGCCAGTATTACGGCCAAAATAACTGAAATATAGAATCGCCTTTTATAGGGAGCAGCGAAAGCAAAAACACGCCTGAGCTGAGTGAAATCAAAAATCTGCTTCCGTCCTTCCATGCTGCGAAATTAGCGCAGAGAAGCGGATAAATCACAGGTTGCAGGTTACAGGTTGCAGGTTGCAGCAGTTTTTTTCTGCAACCTGCAACCTGTAACCTGCAACCTGCTATTCGTCTCCCATCGCTTTGGTATATGCCTTGATAAAAAGAGCGCCCAGGTTCTTATGCGGCGGTATATAATTTTCAAAGCGCTCCCTCGCTTCCCCACTCGGGAACTGCAGGGCAAGATCGCGCCAGGTACTGATCCAGTCAATATTATGACCCGCTTTGAGGTCTTCGTTGATATGTTTCAGTATGGGCTCATTCACTGTTCTTGTTCCCACTTCCTTGGAAGAAATAATATGGGCATCGGGACAGGTCTTCAACACATCATCCAGGTTGTGGTAACCTCCGCAGGATCCGAGTATAACAATGCGTGCAGATTCAGGAAGTTGTTTGATGGTATACTTCACATGATAGCTATGTCCCCTGTGGATCACTATCGTGGGCTCAATATTTTTAGATGCGAGGAATGCGATCAGGTGTTCCTGGGCCTTTGCATCCGGATCATCACCCTTTGAATTATCAAGCGGGAGGTTTGCGTAAATATTGATCGGCTTTCCTTTGGCCGACCTGATCTCCACCCACTCCTTATTTTTCGCAACTTTCCATTCAGATGCATTATTGAACATCGACATGAAATTGGCATAGGAATCTATACCGTCTTTATCCCCATAAAAAAATACAAGCTGTATCACTTTGCCTTCCTTATCCACCAGCTGGCGGTTGTCCACAGTATATACCGGCGGAATGCCCAGCTTTTCAGAAATATTGATCGTGCTGTCTGTTGACGAAGCAAAAATGGTTTGCAGGATATTATAAATGACTTCAGTTCTCTTGTTTCCTGTTTTCCGGCTGCTCACCAGGTTATTCTCCACTTCCCAGTCGATCAGTTTCTTCACATAAGGTAGGTTCAGGCTACCATAGGAATCTGCCACGTCAACGGCTTCTTCCAGTGCCCCGGTTTTACCCAGGCCCCGGGCAAAAGCGATCATCAGCCGCTGCGCATTACTATCGGGCATAGTAGCCAGAAATGGCTCCAGTTTATTGTATCCGGCAGCCATCTTGATAAATTTCTTGAACCTGTCGAACTGCACGCTCATCAGCAGCGTATCGCCGGAAGGCACGCGCATCCTTTCCATCATCCTGTTGTAAACTCCTTTATAACTCGAAGTATAGATCACATCTTCACCCAGTACAATGAGGTAATACAGTTCTTGTGGCGTAAGCGGCTCAACGATCCTGAACCGTATGGCATCGGTTTCGTCGTGCAGCGCATTGATCTCATTGATATAGGTTTCAATAGCTTTTCGTTGC
>JAHEFC010000437.1 GCA_024640385.1 Sphingobacteriales bacterium | reverse complement strand
CCTGGTATAATAGAAACCACCTGACAAAATGAAATAGTTCCTGGCATCAGCAGGCTCATATTTTGCAATATGGCTTGACTTGATCTTGCAATCAGATCGGCCGGCGGTGCCCGGAATGCTGCTGATGGTTCGTCCGAAAAACGTATTCATATCATTTACCCCATCCTGTGTTGTTACCTCAGACCAGAATATGTATTCAGAGGGAGGTGTTCCACCCAGGTTGATCTGGGTGAACCAAAGGCCATTGAAATCAGCCGCCAGTGTTTTACCACTTCCAGTGATCACCCTGTTAGCAGCATCCCTGGCTTCTGCATAATTACCCAGCATCAGGTGCACCCTTGACAACTGTGCCGCAGCAGCCCATTTTGTAGCATAACGGGAATTGGAAGAAGGAAGAAGTGATTCGGCTTTTGTAAGGTCAGCGATCACCTGGTCGTACACTGCTTTAACGGTAGCACGACTTACATAGGAAGATTCATCTACCACCAGAGTTGGTTGCAGGATCAGCGGTACGCCGGGATTGGCGTTGATGTCACCATCGCCCGGAGCTTTTGCATACAGCCTTACCAGTTCAAAATGAAGAGATGCCCTGAGGAAAAGCGCTTCTCCCTCAACCTTCTTTTTGTTGGCATCTGAAGAAACTATTTTATCAAGATTAGTCAGCACGTTATTGGTGCGATTGATCGCATTATAAGATGCGTTCCAGGTATCCCTTGCAAAGGAATTGGTAGATGTCATCGCTGCATTATATGCATCATTTAGACCGGCAAAAGTTCCTGTGAACTGAATGTCTTCACTGTTACCCGTCACGTCGTTCAGCACCATGATGTCGCCACCATAAACGGCAGCACTCTGCATGCCATCATATGCACCGATCAGGGTAGCGTTGATATCGCCCTCCGTTTTCAGTGCCTGATCAGACGAAATCGTCTGTGTAGGATTTACGTCCAGTTTATCTGTACAACTGGCTATAATGAAGGCCGATAAGGCCGCCATGGACAGTTGTTTGAAATGTTTGATTGTTGATTTCATTTGTCAAAAAGGTTGAAGATTATAAATTCAGGTTAATACCGAAAAGGATCGTACGCGGCTGTGGCGGCGTATAGAAATCATTTCCTTTGGCAATGTTAGAATCGAAAGAGTCTGCATTCACTTCAGGATCCCAATAAGGATAGTTTGTGATCGTTGCAAGGTTGAACGCAGAAACATATACCCTCAGCTTTTCGATCTTTGCTTTTCTCAGCAAATTGTTGCTGAATGTATAACCCAATGAAGCAGACCTTAACCTGATATAAGATCCGTCAACAATATAACGGCTGCTGGCTTGTGAACCGTTCACCCTGTACAAACGTACCTGGGGGATATTGGTCACGTCACCAGGTTTTTGCCAGCGACCAAGCTGGTCGGCTGTGTTGTTATCTTCATACAGCATGCTTGCAGATGAGTAACGACCCATACCGTAGATGTTATTCTGGTTGCCGGAAACTCCGTTGAAGAAAATAGACGCATCAAAGCCCTTCCATGAAAAGTTGTTGGTGAAGCCCCAGATGAAATTCGGGTTGGGGTCACCTGCAACTATCCTTTGCGCTTCATTATAATTGCTGGTAGTTGTTTTGTCCAGTGTTCCATCTGCTTTCTTCACATTCTTAACGAAAAGAGCATTTCCGTTAGCGGGATCAACACCAGCGAATTCAGGCGTGAAGAACACACCTACCGGCTGACCTTCCATCACACGGTTCATGCTGCTTACACCACCCTCGATCACCTGGCCAAGGATGTTCTCCACTTTACCTACGTTCCTTGCGATGTTGAAGCTGGTATTCCACTTGAATGCACCGATCAGGTTCTGTGTATTGATCACAAATTCAAAACCTTTATTGCTCATGGTACCTACGTTCTTGAAGATCGATGTGAAGCCGGAAGTTCCGGGCACATTCACGTTCAGCAGAAGACCGGAGGTGTTCTTGATATAATAGTCGATCTCACCGGTGATCCTGTTCTTGAATAATCCATAATCGATACCGAAGTCCAACTGCTCAGTTGTTTCCCACTGCAGATTAGGGTTGGCCAACTGTGAAGGGCGCTGACCAGGAACACCTGCATAACCGGCATCACCGGAATACAATCCAAGCGCAGGGAAATTGGGTATCTCAGCATTACCAACCTCACCCCAGCTGGCCCTGAGTTTCAGGAAACTGAGAAAGTCGATATTGCCCATAAAATCCTCGTTGCTGATTATCCATCCTGCTGATACAGCAGGGAAGAAACCGAATTTCTCGTTTTCACCGAACCTTGAAGAACCGTCCATACGACCGCTTACGGACAGGAGGTACCTGTCGTTATAGCTGTAGTTGGCCCTTGCGAAATAAGACAGGAAACGATAATCTGATTGTGAAGAACTACCACCTGTTTTATTGGCTGCACTGGCGATCTTCTGATACGAATCAGAAGGGAACTCAGTACCCTCAGTAAATGAATATTTTGCAGTAGACTGTTGGTATTGCATACCCAAAGTTGCATTCAGGCGGCTCTTACCAAATGCCTTATCATACCCGAAATAACTCTGTGTATTGATATTAGTAACAAATGCAGAGTTATTTGAACCCAGGCCGCGTGCTGCCCGTGATTGGTTACGCACGGTCTGCGTCTGGAAATATCCTTCTTCGTTCTGGCTCAGGTAATCGATACCGAATTCTGTCTGGAAATAAAGACCTGGCATCAACTTGGCTTTCAGGAAAGTATTACCGAAAGTCCTGAACGACTCCTGTATGTATTTGGCATACGTAGTAGTGATCACCGGGTTATAGTATAATGGAATATTTACATCGCCGGGAGGCGTACCCGCAGGTAATCCAGTATTAGGATCAGTGAACGGGGTCATTGGCATCAATGCCACTGCCTGCAATGGGTTGGAAAAAGCGTTGTCATCTGGCAAACGCCTGTTGTATGTTCTGATCAATGAAAGTGATACACCCAGATCAAGCCATTCGTTGGCTTTTTGATCTACGGTCAGCCTGCCTGAAGTACGCTTCAGGTTGTTTCCAATGATGGTACCTGTTTGGTCGAGGTGCTGGAAGGATGTAAAGAATTTGGTCCTTTCGTTACCGCCCCTGATCTGGAGATCAGCCTGGTGTAAAGGACCTTTCTGCATTACATGATCCTGCCAGTCGTATGTTTTGGAAGGATCGTCTTTCCACTGGTCATAGCTGTAATAACCCATGACGTCGTTCTTCACATAAGTTGTCCAGGAACCTGGATCATCGTATGGTGTACCATCCAGATCGTCCCTGTACTTGGCACCTTCCTGGATCAGTTCTGCATATTGCTCAGAGTTCAGCATCTTGACACGTCGTGTAGCTTCTGCAGTACCGGTCTGATAGTTGAAAGTCACCTGCGTTCTACCCGCTTTACCTCTTTTTGTAGTGATCAGCACTACGCCATTGGC
>JAHEFC010000134.1 GCA_024640385.1 Sphingobacteriales bacterium | reverse complement strand
AAATGTATGCAGCTGATAATACTTTTCGGTGGCCGCAAGGTGGTATAACATGGCCCCAATGGAATTGGCATTGGCATCGTGCAGGTAATCCAGCTGTTCTACTGTCAATCCTTTCACCGGCGTCAGTACAACTGCCCTCATCCAATCCATCATTGAAACCAGCGTACCAACCTGCGGAGAATAGCCTTCTTTCGGGCCAATAATATTTGATCTTGGATCAGGCCTGTCCATAGAAAAGGAAGCCTGGGGTAATGAAGCTATTCCGGTTATACCAGCAGCAATACCGGCTGCAGTTCTTACAAAATTTCGCCGACCAACATGCTCGATTTTTTTCATTCGTGTGTTTTTAGAAAGTTACAAAAACCGTTAGATTTATTTCCCGGGAGTAAGAACAATATAGGCCCAGGGTTTCATGCTTAAACTATCCCTGCCGGTCAATGTATAGTCCGCACCAGAGAACAGGTCCCTGTACCGTCCTTTATGATAAACAGATTCAAGTACTACATTGATGTTCTGTTTGCTGAGATTGGCGATGGTCACCACCTTGTCTCCGTCTTTCTCCCTGGCAAATGATATTACCTGCTCCATCTTATCATTTTTTATGCGTTCCATTTCACCTCCCCATTCACCATTCCACAATGCCTTATTGCGATGTTTCAATTGGAAAAGTTTCGTATAGATCTCTTCATTCTCATGCTGCATCCAATCAATGGGGTCCTTGTTAAAGAAATCAAGGGAGCGGGCCAGTCCTGCTTCCTGCCCGCTATACACCAGGGGCATTCCATCCATCGTTGCACAAAGTACCATTGATGCTTTCAGTGCATCCCCAAAATTGGCGTACTGGTCATCTTCCCAGGAATTCTTATCATGGTTATCTGTAAAATTCATCCGGTAACCATTCCTGGGCCATACGCTCACGTGCTCGGCTATATATCCTTCGGTCAAGCCCTTGATATTGGCTCCTTTTTTTGCAATAGCATGCAGTTGGTCCCAAAGCGTCCATGCATAGGTCATGTCAAAAGCCTTACGGTGAAGGTCTTTTTCCATAGACTCGGCGAGCATAAAAACTGGCTTGATCTGCTCCAGTTCCAGCCTTGCATTCTCCCAGAACTCAATAGGAATAAAACTGGCCACGTCGCATCGGTATCCATCAATATCATATTCTTTCACCCAAAATTTTAATGCTTCGGTCATATACTTCCGGATCCCGGGCTTGCTGTAATCAAAGTCAATGATATCGTCATAATCACGCCATGGTGTGGGCACAAAATTCCCCGCCTTGTCTTTGATATACCAGTCCGGATGCTCGGTCACCAATGCATTATCCCAGGAAGAATGATTGGCTACCCAGTCCAGGATCACATACATTCCCATTTCATGGGCTTTTTTAACCAGGGCTTTAAAATCATCTGCTGTTCCAAATTCCGGATTCACCCCGTAATAGTCTTTGACAGAATAATAACTACCCCTGGTTCCCTTTCTATTCTTTTCACCTATAGGATGAATGGGCATGAACCAGAGTATATCGATCCCCATTTTTTTAAGCCGGGGCAAATGGGATTCAAAAGCTTTGAATGTGCCTTCCGGTGTGAACTGCCTGATATTTACCTCATAGACCGTAGCATTTTTTGACCACTCTGGATGCTTTAATTCCACATAAGGCCTGGGCTGATAACTGGTATCGGGATGCATTGTTTCCGGCTGCTTTGCTGTTTGCTCAGCCTGCTTACAACTGAAAAAAATAATGATCAGAACCGGCATTAAATATTTTATACTCTTCATACCTGGCTATTTTAAGCGCTTGAAATCAAGATCATGAAAATCATAACTGAAATCAGTCAATGGCGAAATCGCATTCATAGTAAATCCTGACGCTTTTCCTTCCCGATCCAATACAAAACTCATAAATGCATCAGCATCCATACTGCGGTCTTTCCATTTCACAATAAAAGTATTGGCCTTGTAAGGAAGCACCTCACCTGAGAGTTTCGGAGACCTTTTTGATGCAAACCATGGTTTTCCGTTCCTGAAGGAGATCTCAGCTTCTCCCAGCCATGGGTCTTTATAAGTTCCCAGGTAGGGAGACAGATCCATTTTGCCGGCGTTGGTTTTCTGGACAGTATTGATCTGGTTCCAGATCGAATCAGTGAGTTTCTTTGCTTCAGCCAGCTGTTCTTTCCTTGATTGAGACGAAACTGCAACACGGTCTATCCCCTGCACACCAAGGTATCCGTCTTTGATCTGGTTAGTGATCGAAGTGAAAGCACCTCCTTCCATCTGATTAGTAAGTACAATTATGCCAAGGCCAATTTCCGGTATCATGGTGATCTGCGTTACCATCCCTTCCAGGCCACCGGTATGGCTCAACTGTTTGTACCCTTTTACATCACTTATAAAGAATCCTAACCCATACGATGCAAAATGTGTGTTGTAAGAGTTTGCGCCACGAACAGGAATAATCGTTTGGGGAGACCACATTTCTTCATGGACATTATCTGAAATTAACTGCCTGCTTCCATCATATTTACCGTGAGACAAATGAAGCTGCACCCATTTGCCCAGATCAGCAATGGAAGAATAGATCCCGCCTGCTGCCAGCATGATCTGTGAATTGTTGCGGGCTATCACGCCAACCTTTCCATCAACCGGCGCATGCCCGTCAATTACGTTGGATTTATTTTTGAGCCGGGCATAGGAAGCTGCAGAATTATTCATCCCCAGGGGAGTTAATATCCGTTGTTCTATGAACTGCTCCCAACTCATACCACTCACGCGCGCGATCACTTCACCGGCAATGATGTAGAGATTATTGTCGTAGTCGTATTTTGTTCTGAAACTTGAAACCGGCTTAAGGAACCGGAGATTATAGATAACATCTTTAATGGTGAAATCTGCTGAATCAGGGAAGAACATGAGGTCCCCCGCACCAAGTCCCATGCCGCTTCTATGCGTCAGGAGATCGCGAATGGTGAATTCTTCAGTAACATAAGGGTCATATAGCTTGAATTCGGGAATGTACTTCCTGACCTTATCGTCCCAACTCAGTTTTCCCTGATCTGCCAATATACCCAGTGCCGCGGCTGTAAATGCCTTTGTATTTGAAGCGATACCGAATAGCGTATTCTCGTCTACTTTCTCTTTGGTTTCCAGGGATCGTACGCCATAGCCCTTTGAATGAATGACTTTTCCATCTTTCAGAACAGACACAGCGATACCGGGCACATCAAATGCTTTCATTGATCGCTGAACCAGGCTGTCAATGGCTGAGGAGCTGAGGGGCTGCGCGAAGGAAAATCCAAAGCTTGTGCAGATCAGTACGACTAAGAGGAAACGCTTCATGATAGATTGTTTGGGTATGCCTAAATTTAATCATTACCCAGATACTATCATACCGGAGCTTTCAAACAACCTGAAACCTGTAACCTGCCACCTGCAACCTGCTAATTACTCTCTGTGTATCGCTTAAAATTATTCAGGATCGCCTGCCATCCCTGGCGTTGCATTTCTGCCGAGTTTTCGTCTTCCGTTTCAAATTCTTCCACCACCCTTGTTCCCTGATCTGACTCAGAAAAACTGACCCGTACCTTCCTTCCGTCGCCGATCGTATAAGCGATCTTTCTGAATTCAACTACTTCATCATAAGTACCGCCAAAATCAAAACCCATAGATCCATCTTTCGCTTCCATCCTGGAAACAAACTCGCCGCCAGGCACCAGGTTATTCTTTGCCCAGGGTGTATGCCAATCAGCTGACGCATAGTTCCATTGGGTGATATGATCAGGAATGGTCCAATACTGCCATACTCGTTCAATTGGTGCATCAACTGTAGTTTCAATCTTTATTAGCATAAAATCTATTTTACAGATAAATAAATATCCACTTCGGCATCATCTCCATAAGTAGCTTTATCACTATAAACTTCGAAATCAGTTTCATATTTCCTGCCCAACAATTCATCGTTCTGCCAGATCTGACTCCAGGCAGAAAACACAGCTCCAGGCATCAAACCACGTGCCACTACTTTCATGAATTTTCCGCCTTCAATTTTTCTTCCAACAAAACCTTCCGGTATACTAACGATCACGTTTACACGTACTCCAAGTATGCAGGTGTATGTTCCCCTGAAGTCCGATTCATAATCTGTGTATATCGAATATATATCGTCACTTTCCCGTTCTTCGATCATTGGTAATACATTCTCATCGTAGAACCGCCCCCAGAGCTCCCCAATGTCTTTAGCCGATTGCCCATTCTGATTGGTTGTTTTTGTTGCAATTCCAACAATGTAAAAATCTCCCACATTTACGTTCTCATAATCCAATTGAACATCTTTCATTGCAGTATCATCCTTGTTTTATTTGTTTACGATCCCTATGCTCGGTTTGAAAGTAACAAAACCCACTTGCTTTGACCTTCAGTAGGTGAAGGTAGCCCTTCATCTATTTCTCAAACGGAAATATCCGCCGGAAATCGTTTTTCATATCTACAACCACCCATCCCCTCTCTCTTGCTTCAACCAGTGCTTTTTCGAGATGGCCGCTCAATGTTTTAAGATCATATTGGTACTCACGCTCTGCATCAGTATGATGAAGCAACAGATTCATGGATCTGTATTTGCTGCCTGCCGTGTATTGCATCATCGCCAGGTCGCCATCGCTGTTTCCCCCACAAAAAACAGGGACTTTCCCGATAAAACGATGAATGGCAACGGGCTTGCCATCTTTGTCATCCACATAGAGATCGTCAGATAGTTTGATGATCACGGGGGTACTATCCTTTAATTCAAACTTTGCACCTGCATAAGAACCAACCACCTGGTATGGCGGGATACCATAAACTTTCTCCGTCCAAACACGCATAAAATCTGCACCTCCACCGCTGACGATGAAATTCCGGAATCCGTGATTTTTCAAATGTTCGAGTAGTTCAAGCATGGGTTGGTACACAAGCTCCTGGTAACGCATGTTAAATTTTCCATCCCTGGCCGTATCGATCCATTGTTGCACATGATCATGAAAAACCGTTTCACTCATTCCTGAATGGCTGACTGCCATTATCCTGGCAAGGCCTTTCTTACCCGCTTTTTTTATTGCCTCAGGATCATTATCAATAAAACCTCTGAGCAATGGGTCCTTTAGCCATTCCGGATGTTGGGCAGACTCGGCTTTGACAAAGTCGATCGCATACTTCAGCTGATTAGGAATGGGTTGCTCAGGCCATAACGTTCCATCATTGTCAAATACGGCAATTCGGTCCGTTTCGGGGATATAATTCTTACTGGTACTGTCTGTTATGTCCTCAATCCAGTTCATGATTCTTGTCCTGGGACCGTCAGCCCATGATTTCAAAGGGGAATCAAGCAGCACAACTGTCTGTACATCAGTAATCGTATTCTTCGGGGTCTCCTCTCCGCAGGAATAGATCAGCAAAAGGATAAGTATGTATTTAAACTGCTTTTTCATTGCAAATTCAATTAAAGGGCAAATATTGTGCTAATGCAGTGATAAAGCAATTATTCGGCGATTGCAGATGTATCATTTTACGTTGGAGGATATCTTTCGTCCATGCTCCTGCCTGGGTTGACTGCACTGAATCAGCCCTTTGCATTCATTATTCAAAATTCACATTGAACAGATCATCTATCTGCTTTTCATAAACAGACTGCGGTATCATGCGGAAGAGGAGGTTCCTTGCCTTTGAAAGAAAGGCGTTTTCTATCTGGGCCATCTTACCCAAGCGCCAGGAACCCTTAACGATCTCATGTGTACGTTTCAACCTTTTCTCCTGGAAACTCCTGAAAGCATCCGGTACATTGGAATGTTTTTTCAGGCAATTGGCCAGCACCACGGCATCTTCAATGGCCATACAGGCTCCCTGCCCGAGATTGGGGGTTGTGGCATGGGCTGCGTCACCAATCAAAACCAGGTTTCCAAAAGCATAATTGCTGATCGGCTCAAGGTCAAAAATATCGTTCCATATAATATGTTCCTGCGGCGTTGCATTGATCAGATCCACTACCGGCTCATGATAATCCCTGAAATTATACGCGAGGTCTGATCTTTTAAATTCCTTCAACTTTGAACCAGGCTCTTTTACATTTTTAGTTGCAAACCAATAGATCTGTTCATTTGCCAGGGGAACAATCCCAAATCTGCCCCCTGTACCCCAGGTTTCAGAAACAGTAGTGATCTGCTTTTCATTCTTTACAATACCACGCCAACAGGTATAGCCTGCATATCGCAGTTTTGAAGCAGGTAAGATCTTATTGCGGATGGGAGAATGTATACCTTCAGCTACAATGAGGTGATTTGTCAAAATACTACTGCCATCTTCAAAAAACACACAGTATCCATCACCCACTTCCTCAATATCACAGCTCCTTTTACCCCTGGTGATGCTCCCCGGCGGGAGCAATGAATACAACACATCATGTAACGCTGCACGGTGTATGCTGAAATTACTGATGCCATATTTCGCGTTTACCTGCTCAGTATTAGTTCTGTTAATCACGTTGCCCTTCTGATCCAAAATGGTGAGTGCATCAATTTTTCTTCCGGCAGCTATCACCGCGTCAGCTATTCCCAATTCCCTGAATGCCTGCATGGCATTTGCTGCAAGAGACAGGCCGGCACCCACAGGCCTGAATTCCGGAGTGGCTTCCACAACCACTGCATCAATACCGATCCGTTTTAAAGCAATGGCAGTGGTAAGCCCTGCAATACCACCTCCAATTATTGTAAACACATGGTCCATAACTAAATACTGGGTATCAGGTAAATTACAAGCAACATACTGGCAATGATTATACTCACTGTAACCAACAGGGAGAGCAAAGGTGAGGGGGAATACTCGCTGTTATTGAGCTGTTTCTCGATATCACGGTACCGCATATACGACAACAAAGCTATTACTGCACCAAACCCGATCATGATCACGCCTATAGTTGCAGAATGCCCCTTGCCGGGCGGAACCTGCGAACCTCCCATCGCGAGGGAGATCTGGTGCACAAACAGGGCAAATTTGACTATCACAAACCCGAATCCTATCAGGGCAATGCTGGTTCTGATCCATGCCAGGAAAGTACGCTCATTGGCCAGGTGATCGGCAGGACCTGCTTTCTTTACCTCTTTTATTTCAAGTTTGCTGTTCATATCTGCTTTTCCCTAATCTACGAAATTTCCAATTTATGGTTTAGTGGGAGAAACCCAAACGAAACAAGAAAGTCAATTTTCAGTCAGAAGTTGTATGAATCCTGATATCGGAAGAACCCGGAAGTCCGGACAGATAATTATTGATATAGTATTTATGAAGAAGGCCGCAAAGCACAATGATCTTTTTGCCCCTGTTGGCTTCAATATGTTCCATTAATCGTTTACACATGAATTCATTCCTGCTCTTCCAGAAAACCAGGTCGTCCCGGTACCAGTCCTGCAGGTATCTTTCTTCAATATACCTGTTGACCAGACCAAGAATAACACTCCCGTCCAGCTCTTTAAGAAATCCTGAAACATGCATGATGTCTTTACGGTTTATCCGTTCAAGCGTTGTATCCATGATCACATCGAAAAACACACTGTCTACCAGAAGGTATTTCCGGTACTCGAGACTGTCATTTTCAGACATCCCCCCTTTCACCATTTTGCGGTACAATTCCGTTTCGATCTCAGCACCGAACCTCATGGTGTTCAACAAATATTTCTCACGGTTGAACCCGGTATCATAAGGGAGAATCCTGCATTCCTTATTTGATCTGACATACTTCTGAATGGCAAGCTGCTCAATGCTCGGACTGATGAATTGAAATATTTTAGCCAGCTCCAGGCCCGGCATGATCTTGAATTCATCACTCTGTTCCCATAGAATAACATCGGGTTCAAACCTCTTGAATATATCCACCAGTTCTTCATCATCAAAATATGTATTACCCGTATGAATAGTGCCAATGATGAAAACCTGGGTTGACGATGCATGATCCTGTGCTTTTACACCGGCATACAGTATCTGTACAAATATGATAAGTATCCACCTGGTCATCAGCCAACATATCAATTAATAAGGGTCACCTTACCAGTATCAAGATCATAAATGGCGCCAACGATCTGGATCTTTTTTTCATTATACAATTTACCAATTACCGGTTCAGACGTCCTCAACAGGTTGACACAATGCCTGATATTGGCCAGCACAGTGAATTCAATGTTCTGCTTCAGGCTGTCGGGCAGTTGCTGTTCTTCCACTTCGTTGGAAATATAATCCACCAGTTTCTGAATATGATCTTCGTGTTTTTCATTTCCCTGGTGCAGATAGGCATTAATAGCCCCGCAGTTCTCATGCCCCATCACCATTACCAGTTTACAATCCAGGTGTTCAACTGCATATTCAATACTTCCAAGTTCATAATCCCCGATCACATTACCCGCAGTTCTGATTGAAAAGATATCCCCAATACCCTGGTCAAACACCAATTCAGGCGGCACACGGGAATCAGAACAACTAACGATCACAACAGACGGGTTCTGTCCTTTTTTCAGATTCCTGATCCTCGTGAGGGTTTCATCGGGATGTACCGGGTGGCCATTCAAGAATCGCTTGTTTCCAAGCATCAGCCGTTCCAGCGGATCACCAGTGATGATGCTGTCATTCTCATGTTCAGGACGACCGCAGGAATTTACAAATACCAGGAAGAAAGCACAAGTAGCCAGGATTCTGAGCATGACCTGAGATTTAATAGTTCCCGGCAAAATTCAACAAATGGCAGAACTTAAAGACTGACGGGAATCAGCTGCTGAACAACATCAGCTCATCACCATCGCCCGGCAGCCTGATCATTCCAGTATATGTAAGGCCGATCTTTTCAAGGATCCTGGCGGAGCCTTTATTAGAAGGAAGAGTTATACCAAGCAGTTTAGGCAGGTGCAGTACCTCCAAAGCATATTTGAGAACCGCGCTCGCGGCTTCAAAACCATAACCCTTCCCGTAGTACTGGGGCATGAATGCGAAACCGATATCCGGATGGTCAAGACCAGCCCTTTTGAACAAACCACACATGCCAATAGATTCCCCGGTTTCTTTCAACTCTACCAGGTAGCCGCCATATCCCAGTTCAGTATAATTTCTGATATTCCCGTTCTCCAGGTATTTCCGTGCCAGTTCTTCCGTGTTGGTATCCCTGTTGCCTATATTTTTCAACCAGTCTTCTGTATTGGTCAGATCCCGCATGAATACCGCATCACCGGTATTGAATCTCCTCAGCCTGAGCCGCTCTGTTTGCAATATCTCATCCATGGCAACGCATTACCTGATCCTGACATATTTTTCGATATTATATCTCTCAATACCCTGGGCCTCGATCTTCTCCACACCACTCTGCACAAGGGTATCGTTGCTGACAGTTATAGTGAATGTGAAATCATGCCCCTCCCATTCCCTGTCGTTACAGTACTCAAGGTGTTCAGTATACTCACTGCCTTTCAGGATATAAGTTCCTCCCCCGGCACCAAACGATGCCGTTGAATCCTTACCCTTATTCAGATCATGTTTCAGGAACGCAAAATGCGTATCATTAATGATCTTGATAAAGGAGAGTGTTTTAGTATAGTCCGTTACAAGTGTGTCCCCCTTTTCT
>JAHEFC010000436.1:881-3452 GCA_024640385.1 Sphingobacteriales bacterium | reverse complement strand
AGAAATGATAAAGACCTTGAGGCCCAGCATCGCTATTTCTTTGTCGTACGAATTTTTACCGAGTACGCCACTCAGATAAACTGCGCCTAATAACGGCAGGGAATAAACGCCGTTCCCAAATGGTGCAATTACATATTTCGAGAAATTCGTGAGTTTTTCATTTTGGTTCCGGGCAAAAAAATCATCCACCTGTTCATCACAGAGCATGAACAAACCCGTAAAACCCGCAGTGATGGTAACGTTCGCTAAATCGCGTTTATCCCAGTGAAAAGGCTCCACCACAATATCCCTGGTGTTGGTAAGATACGATTTCAGATAACTGACTGAATCAGGATGGCTTTGAGAAAATGAGGAGCTGACAGTAGCCAAAATTAAAAGACACAAAAAGCCTGCAGTACAAAAGAATCTCATCGCATCCTTCATTTGCCGGCTACAAACCTTTTGCTTTGGCTTCATTCCAAAACACATCCATTTCGGTCAGTGTCATATCAGTTAATTTTCTCCCGCTCTCACGTGCAGCATCCTCCAGATAACGGAATCTTGAAATAAATTTGAGGTTCGTTCGCTCAAGTGCTTCATCGGGATTAACATCTATAAACCGGGAAAGGTTGACCAGAGAAAAGAGCAGGTCACCAAATTCACCTTTAATTTTATCGGTATTTCCGGCTTTCAATTCGACCCGAAGTTCCTTCAGTTCCTCTTCCACTTTATCGAGCACCTGCTCTTTTTCTTCCCAGTCGAACCCGGCCGAACGGGCTTTATCCTGTATACGCATGGCTTTCACCAGCGACGGCAACGAGTTGGGCACACCTTCGAGAACGGATTTTTTACCTTCCTTGAGTTTCAGCTGTTCCCAGTTCCTCGACACCTCACCGGCATCAGCCACTTTTACATCACTGTAGATGTGCGGATGGCGATGTATTAATTTTTCACAAACCTGATTGATTACCGATGTTATATCAAAAGCTCCAAGTTCCGATCCTATTTTCGAATAAAAGATAATATGGAGCAAAATATCACCTAATTCCTTTTTGACCTCTTCGAGATCACCGGCCAGAATGGCATCTCCCAGTTCATAGACCTCTTCAATAGTCAGGTGGCGCAGCGTTTCCATGGTTTGCTCCCTGTCCCAGGGGCATTGCGCCCGCAAATCATCCATAATACCCAGAATACGCTCAAATGCCTTCAGTCTTGGATCCATAACATCAGTTTGGGTACAAAAATAGGGATTGCGGTGAACCTGATGCTTCACATTTCAAATATTGTTTCGGAAAATGCTTTTTATCTTTGCACCCGTCCATGTTTAAAAGATTACTGCTCGCTTACCTTATTGCCCTTCCTGTTTTACCGGCCCTTGGGCAGGATACGACCTTCCATAGAATGGCTGTCAATGCCGCCATCCATAAAGGTTTTCTGATAGCTCATCGCCCTATGGTGGTTCCACTGCAGCAGGATCATATTACCGGAATTGAAACCAGTCTGCTTATTAAAACTGACGGTTCCCGTCAATGGCAGCAGGTTTATGGATATCCTGAGATGGGGCTTTCTGTGGCAATTTGGGATTTAGGGAACAGTAATCAGTTAGGAACCGGTGTGTCACTTATTCCCTATCTTGATTTCCCACTGGCAAGGGGGAAAAAATCCTCTTTTGACCTCAAATTCGGTTGGGGCATCGGATATATCCAAAAAACATTCGATGCCGATAATAATTATAAAAATGTGGCCATCGGCTCTCACCTCAACTGCGCTCTCACATTACAACCCAGGTTTAAAACCAGAATTTCGGAACATCTGGAATTTAACGGAGGACTCTCCTTGTCACATTTCTCGAATGGCAGTGTGGCAACACCTAATCTGGGACTTAACCTGGCAAGTGTTACCGGAGGACTGGCATACACTTTCGGACCGGAAAAAAGCCATGTGCCTGCTCCCCTTCCCCCTTTCCTGAAAAGCAGCCGGTGGACATTTTTTGCCGGAGCGGCCATTAAACAGGTGTATCCTGCAGATGGAAAAAATTACCTGGCAGGATCCGTTTCCGGAAACAAATCCTGGCAAATCAGCCGCAAAAGTGCTTTTGGTGTTGGATTGGATTTCTTTTACGACCGGTCCATTGACCAGAAACTGGAAGAACAAAATCTGGAACTCAACAATCAATTGGAAGCCTACAGATATGGTTTGTATGGCAGCTATGAAATGGTGATTTCAGATCTTTCAGTGATTATTCACCTGGGAGGTTATTTATACACCAAGCTGGATAATGATGGCACTTTTTACCAGAGGGTAGGATTACGATACCGTGCAACGGAAAAAATATTTGTGCTGATGCAACTGAAATCTCACTGGGGAAAGGCTGATTTTATTGAATGGGGACTTGGATACAGGATCGATAAACAGAAATCGAAATGAAAAAAACAGGATACTGCCTTGCTATACTTGGATTGCTTTTTCAGGGATGTGAAAAAGATGATCTCTGCAATTGCATGAAGAGTACGGGCAGCACGACCACTGAAACAAGAATGCTGGGTGATTTCAATACCCTGGAGATGAATAATAATGTCGATATTATTCTGA
>JAHEFC010000436.1:0-871 GCA_024640385.1 Sphingobacteriales bacterium | reverse complement strand
CCTGATACGGTAACCTATACCGAAATCACCTGTGGCGACAATCTGATGGATGGCATTAAAACGGAGGTGATTAACGGAACTCTGGTGGTAAGCAACATCAACAAATGCAACTGGCTGAGGGATTTTAAGAATAAATTCACTGCCAACATCCACTACAAATCAATCAGGCAAATTTATTATTATGGATCCGGAAACCTGACCTGTTCCGATACTATCAGGGAGAACTATTTGCAGGTAGAGAGTAAAAACGGAACCGGTGAATTATCGTTCATTATCAATGGCGGTGAAGTTTATCTGAAGCTGCATACCGGACCGGGTGATATTTCGGCTACGGGCAAAGCCGGCATTTTGTATCTTTACTCTGCCGGAAACGGTTATTTGAAAACTGCAGGACTCGAGGCGCAATACGTTTATGTTACAACCAAAAGCACGGGCGACTGCGAGGTGTTTTCACAACAAGAACTGGGAGTCAACATTGAATATAACGGCGATGTGTATTACAAAGGGGCACCTTCAAGCATCACACAGGAAATTACCGGAACCGGTAAATTAATCCGGTTATAATATTTTATGAAAAACACGATCCTTTATTTTATCAGGCATTATTTATTCTGGTTCGTTGTTTTTATCTTTTTCCGTTTGATATTTCTCATAAGTACCTCCCCTTTTTCAGACAACATACCTTCAGGGGAATTGCTGCTTTCGCTTTTTGCAGGATATAAACTCGACCTCTCAACAGCTTCCTATTTTGCGGCCATACCCTTTCTGTTCACTCTGGTTGCCATAAGAGGAAACGACCGGTTTGTTTTTGCAGGCATCAAATGGTACTACAACATCATAATTTTACTCGTGGTCTTGTTAAGTCTTGCCA
>JAHEFC010000133.1:9004-9639 GCA_024640385.1 Sphingobacteriales bacterium | reverse complement strand
TTGTTTGTCCCTGGAATACATAGGGCGCTTTCCCTCCTTCGGCTGTCAGCGTCACATTGGTTTTACCGCCATTACATTTAATAGGATCATGACTGCCCTTCAACACGATCTGATCCGGTTGAGAAATGCTCACAGTGGCTGAAGTTTTGCAACCCAATGCATCGGTAACTCCGAATGTATAGGTGCCTGCACCCAGATTGGATACATTGCCTTCATAAGCATAAGGCGCAACGCCACCCTGTGCAGAAAGACTGACTGATGTAGTACCACCGAAGCTTGTAATGGTTCCGGGAGTAGCTGTGAGTACAAGAGCTTCGGGTTGAGTGATGTTAACTGTGGCACTAACCGAAGTATTTGCAGCATCCTTAACCGTAACAAGATAGGATCCTGCAGGGAGGTTTGATGCATTCGCTGAATTTTGTACCGGATTTGAATTCCAGTTATAGGTATAAGGTGCAACACCTCCCGATACCGTTACGGATGCCGTACCATTATTTCCTCCGTTACAAGAAACCTGGGTTGTTCCAACTATGCTGATGACCAATGGAGCATTTGTTGGCGGTGGTGGCGGTGGTGGCGGTGGCGGTGGTGGCGGTGGCGGTGGTGGCGGTGGCGGTGGTGGCGGTGCAGGGTCA
>JAHEFC010000133.1:3822-8994 GCA_024640385.1 Sphingobacteriales bacterium | reverse complement strand
TGGTCTTTGAATCCGTGCAGCCTTTTGAATCAGTAACAGAATATGTGTATGTGCCTGCAGTTACATTGGTTGTGGGGCCTGTAAAACTATATGGGGCAACACCTCCGGCAGCAGAAACGGCAACGGTAGTTGTTCCACCACTGGTACTGATTGTGCCCGCTGTTACGGTCAATACAAGCTTTGAAGGCTGATTAATATTTGCCGTTGCGGTGGCAGTAGTGTTATTGGCATCCTTAACTGTGACTATATAGGTGCCCGGAACCAGGTTGGTGGCTGTACTTCCCGTTTGCACAGGATTGGTATTCCAGCTGTATGTATAAGGGGCAACACCGCCGGTAAGGGCAACTGTGGCAGAACCATTTCCCGCACCGTTACAGGTGACATCAGTTGTTTTACTGATCCAGACTGACATGGAAGGCGGAGGTGGCGGTGGCGGTGGAGTTGATCCGTTGCGGGTATACTGAAGCATCCACTCGTAACAGTTCCTTACCCCATCGAGTTTGTACCCGGGATCATAGGTCTGGGTCCAGGCATCATGCCCCCAGGATGAAAATATCGTTTTCTGGGCTTTGATCGGGGGGTTGAAGGAATTGATTCCATCTACATATCCGTTTGTATTGGAAACGGGTACTGTACCATCTCCATCGTTATGGGTAGCCCAAACGGGAAGATTGGCCGCAGCCATCAGTTTTGCTCTATTGATATCAGGCCAGGAAGCACCGCAGATAGGCAGGATCGCCGCTACTTTAGAAGCCGCGGTTGCCGAACTGCCTGCATAATCCCAGGTAGCCCCACCACCCATACTCAGCCCTGTTACATAGATCCTGCTGGCATCTACACGGTATTTCTGCGCAGCATAGCTGATCACAGCTTCCACATCAGGAGCACCCGGCCATGCTATGAACTGGGGACAAATGACAATAAATGAAAAGTTTGTGCCTCCCACGTTGAACGACGAAGGGAATTTCCCCTGGTTAATGTACTGGGGAAGACCGGTATTCAGAACTTTTGGAAGATCAGAACTTCCATTTCCCAACTCACCGAGCCCATGAATAAAAACAAGAAGGGGGTAATTTTTCGTGCCGTTGGCAGCGTCGTTGTAACCTGAAGGCAGGTATTCATAAAATCCGCCAGTATTTCCGTTCACTGCGACAGTTCTCCCTGTCCAGGTCTGGCTTGAAGCTGCCGCCGAAAATAACAGCAGACTAGCTAACCTTAGGGTAAACAGGAGACTGGAATTGGTTGGTCCAATTATTCTCATTTGGATATTTTGGATTTAGAAAGCCTTAAACTAATCCTGATAAAACGTCAGTGATCAGTCGAAAATTATAGGGGATATACCAAATTATATGCCAGTCGTCCGTTTTTGGATTTCTTTGAACTTGCAACGCCCCAGTCTGGTGCCTGCAAAGGCTGGGATTCAGATATTTATGAAGAAAGCCCCTTTCGGGGCTTTCTTTACAATCTGATCACTTGTTTTGAAGATTTTATTGTTGGCGATAATATTCGCAGTACGTAAGTTCCCCGAGGCAGATCACGCATATCTACGGTAGACCTGATATTATACACGTCTTTCCTTAGTTTTATCGATTTCAGGGCCTTCCCGTTCAGGTCAAATAACGTGAGGTTGATATCTTCTTCCAAATGACTGGAAATGGAGACTTCGACCCGCTCTGCCAGGTTCTGAATATTCAGTTTGGACTTCTCCGTAAACACGATGCTCTTTTCCTGGAGGATCAGTTTTTCGCCATAGATGGTCACTGCCGCGATCCGGTAAACATTCTTCGCAGGAGACGGTCTTACATCGTTCATGATATAATCCAGCAATGCCGCTGCACTCCACCTGCTGTTTACTGCACCGATCGCGCTAAAGCTGGCGCCATCCGTTGATTTCTCTACGGTGAAATGGTCTATTGCATATTCATAGCTGGTTTTCCAGTTGATCCTTACAGTTGTGTCCACAGTTCCGATATCAAAAGTAGCGAGGTTCACTTTTGGCTCTTTGATCTCAACAGATTGGGTAGCAGAACATGAATTGGCGTCGGTTACTGAATAGGTATAGGTTCCGGCCCGGAGATTGCTTACTTCCCCGATGAATGTATACGGCATGGTGCCGCCCTTAGCATTGATATCAACAAAGGTGGTACCCCCCACTTTCCTGATAGAACCCGGATTGACAACCAATTCAAGAGGTGCCGGTTCTTTGACCTGTACCGTTGCGTTGGATTTATTACCTGTAGCATCTTTTACCGTAAAAATATAGGTACCCGCCGCAAGATTTTTTGTATTGCCTTCGAATTCATAAGGTTGTGTTCCACCAGAAGCTGTCAGTACAACATCAGTTGTACCTCCATTGCATTTAATGGTTCCCGCAACTGCCGTAAGGGTAAGCTTCTCAGGTTGCCCAACAGTCAGCGAAGTAGTTGCAGTACAACCGGCGGCATCTGTTACAGAATAGGTATAACTGCCGGCAGTAACACCTGAAGTCTGACCTTCATACACATAAGGTGATGTTCCGCCTGTTGCTGTAAGCACCACATTGGTTGTGCCCCCGTTTGCCTGGATATTACCCCCGGAAGCAACAAGTGACAGCGCTGCAGGCTCCTCTATCTTCACAGTAGCTGTTGCTGTTGCATTGAGAGCATCGGTAACAGTCACCACATAGGTTCCGGCTTTCAGCGCACTGGCTGTAGCACCGGATTGAGCAGGACTTGTATTCCAGCTATAGCTATATGGTGGTACGCCGCCAGCAGCGCTTACTGTGGCGGTTCCATTCGCGGCGCCATTACAGCTCACGTTCCTGTTTTCGGGAACGGTCGCAGTCAGTACCGGAGGAGCAGGCTGCGTAATAGTTACCGTTTTGGCGTCCCTGCAACCGGCAGCGTCCTTCACCTCAAATGTGTAGGACCCCGCTTTCAGGTTGCTGGAAACACCGGTAAACTCATAAGGTACGGATCCCCCCGTTGCCGTTAGCGTAACATCGGTAGTTGCACCGTATAACGCTATCGTCCCTGCGACTGCCGACAACGAGAGTTTTGCAGGTTCAGAAATATTCACAGTTGCTTTTGTGGTTGCATTAAGCGCATCAGTCACAGTCACTTGATAAGTGCCTGCTTTCAATCCTGAAACAGAAGCACTGCTCTGTGCGGGTGTTGTATTCCAGCTGAATGTATATGGGGCAACACCTCCTGCAGCGGATACCGTTGCAGATCCGTTATTAGATCCATTGCAGGTCACATCAGTGCTGCTCACACTGGCAGTTAACTCCAGTGGAGCTGCATCAGCTATAGTTATTGTTTTTGCATCTGTACATCCTGCGCCATCCTTCACTTCGAAACTGTAAGTGCCTGCTTTGAGGCCTTCAGTTGCGCCAGAGAATGTATATGGTTCAGAGCCGCCGGTTGCAGCAAGGCTCACACTGGTTGTTCCGCCAAAGGTTGTTATGGTACCCGGTGTTGCTGTCAGCGTTAGTTTAGCCGGTTCTGTGATGTCAATGGCTGCCGTTGTTACTGATTTAAGTGCATCGGTTACGGTCACCTGGTAAGTTCCCGCCTTAAGACCTGTTGCAGTAGCTCCTGTTTGCACAGGATCTGTATTCCAGCTGTAGCTGTATGGTGCAACGCCGCCGGTAACAGTTACCGTTGCCGATCCATTGTTTCCACCGTTACAGATAACATTCTCTTTTGTCAAACCGGCCACAAGTGCTGATGGCGCCGGTTGTGATAGGGTGATGGTCTTGTAATCCGTGCAACCTTTTGCATCGATCACATCATAGGTATAAGCGCCTGCGCCTACATTTTCAGTGAGACCCGAGAAATGATAGGGGGTTGTACCGCCAGTGGCAGACAATACAACACTGGTTGTTCCGCCATAACTGGTTATTGTACCGGGAGTAGCCACCAGATTGAGTTTCTCAGGTTCAGTGATGGTAACCGTTGCTGTAGCTACGGCATTGTTAGCATCTTTAACATTCACGGTATATGTGCCTGGCTTCAGCGAAGCTGCTGCTGCACCGGTCTGTACC
Source organism: Sphingobacteriales bacterium (assembly GCA_024640385.1). Lineage (GTDB taxonomy): Bacteria > Bacteroidota > Bacteroidia > Chitinophagales > Chitinophagaceae > Pollutibacter. The sequence goes on along the minus strand of JAHEFC010000133.1, from coordinate 4,970 downwards.
GGGTTAGTGTTCCAACTATAGGTATATGGAGCTACACCACCGCTGGCGGTCACCAGTGCCGTACCATCTGCCGCGCCATTACAGCTGACATTGGTACTGGCAGATATCTGTGCTGTCAATACGGGTGGTGGCGGCTGTGCGATCACAACAGATTTCTGATCAGCACATCCGCGTGTATCTGTCACCTTATATATATAGGTACCAGCCGGAACATTTTCTGTTTGTCCAATGAACGTATAGGCAGGATTGCCTCCGGTTGCAGACAGTGTTACAAAAGTAGTTCCGCCGTAAGTGCTGATAGTGCCTGCTGAAACATCTATCAATAACCTTTGTGGCTCCCTGATCACAACAGAAGCCGTTGCAGTTGCACCACTGGCATCTTTCACCGACACAGAATAATTGCCGGCTTTCAATGACCCTATGAAGGCAGTTGTCTGGCCAGTATTCCAGGTATATGTATAGGGAGCAACACCTCCACTGGGATTGGCCTGGGCCGACCCGGTTGCCCATCCCCAGCAGGTAACATCTGTGCTGCTGACTGCAACAACAAAATTGGTTGGTACAGCAGGTTCAGTGATGGTGATGGTTTTGGAGTCCGTGCATCCATTAGCATCCGTTACAGAATATGTATAGGTTCCGGCCTTCACATCGGTTGTGGGACCAGTGAATGAATACGGAGCTGAACCACCAGTTGCAGATACGTTGACAGTGGTAGAGCCGCCATAAGTAGATATGGTACCTGCTGTTACACTGAGAACAAGTTTAGGCGGACCTGATATGTATGCTGTGGCTGTCAGGGTAGTGCCGGCGGCATCCTTTACAGTAACAACATAGGTACCCGGAGCCAGATTGGTTGCAGTAGCAGTGGTTTGAACGGGATTGGTATTCCAGGAATAAGTCAGGGGCGCAACGCCGCCAAATGTTGTAACCGTAGAAGAACCATTGTTCATACCATAACAGGGAGGTGTATTCTTACTGATCCATACGGCCAGATTTGAAGGACTGTTAGTGGCTGTTGGTTCTGTGATGGTGATCGTTTTTGTGTCAGTACATCCCCTGCTGTCTTTCACCGTGTAGGTATATGTGCCAGCTTTCACGCCTGAAGTTGGACCAGTGTATGTGTAGGGTGCTGTGCCGCCTGTTGCAGA
>JAHEFC010000133.1:0-3812 GCA_024640385.1 Sphingobacteriales bacterium | reverse complement strand
AACGTTCGTGGTACCGCCGTTTGCGGTGATGGTACCCGCTGAAACAGCCAGTACAAGTTTGTCTGGTTGAGTGATGTATGCAGTAGCCGTACCTGTAGATCCAAGAGCATCTTTCACTGTCACCACCCAGGTTCCCGGAGGAAGCTTGGTGGCAGTTGCAGTGGTCTGCACCGGGTTGGTATTCCATGAATAGGTCAATGGTGCTGCTCCACCGGAAGTGGTCACAGTTGCGGTACCATCGCTGGCGCCATTGCAGGTCACCTGGGTTGTTGAGCTGATCCAGAGCAAAAGATTGGAAGAAGTTGGTGCGGGTTCTGTGATGGTAATGGTTTTGGAATCCGAACATCCCCTTGAATCTGAGACCGAATAAGTATAAGTTCCGGCCTTCACATTGGTTGTTGGGCCTGAAAATGTATAGGGAGCTGTGCCTCCGGTTGCTGACAATGTTACGTTGGTAGTACCTCCGTTGTTGGTAATGGTACCCGGGCTGACGGAAATCGCAAGGGCCTGGGGCTCTGATATATTAGCGATAGCGGTGGCCGTTGCACCGGCTGCATCTTTTACTGTAACAGTATAACTGCCGGGAGGAAGATTGGTGGCAGTTGCGCTTGTTTGCACAGGGTTGGTATTCCAGCTGTAGGTATAGGGGGAAACACCACCTGTTTGCGCTGCTGTTGCTGTACCATTGTTCCAACCTTTACAGGTTACGTCGGTTTTCTTATCTATCCACGCTGAAATGGGCGATGGCGCAGGCGGAGGCGGCTGATAAGCCCCGTTGCGCGAATATTGAAGCATCCATTCATAGCAATTCAAGGTTCCGGTCAGTTTGAACGACGGATCATAGGTCTTTGACCAGGCATCATGGCCACTGACATAAAATATGGTCTTCTGGGCCCTGATCGGAGGATTAAAATTATTGATGCCATCTACAAATCCGTTGGTGTTACCTACCCAAACGGTACCATCTCCATCATTATGGGTAGCCCAGACAGGCAGGTTGGTGCTGGCCATGTTCTGGCATTTCTGAGTATTTGGCGAAGCAGCGCCGCAAATGGGTAAAATTGCGGCAACACGACCGGACTGGGTTGTGGAAGTTCCCGCATAATCCCAGATCACACCCCCGCCCATGCTCAATCCGGTAAGGTATAAACGGGTGGCATCAGCCCTGTATGTCTTAAGGATATGATTGTAATACGCATCAATATTGGAGGCGCCGGGCCAGTTCACAAACTGAGGACAAATGACGATGAACTGGAACTGTTGACCGTTTACAGTAAAGGAAGATGGAAACCTGCCCTGGTTAATATATTGAGGAAGACCTGTATTATTCACCTTGGGCAGATCGCTTGTGCCATTGCCAAGTTCACCAACCCCATGCATGAAGAGGATTACCGGATATTTTTTTGTGGCGTTGGCGGCGTCATTGTACCCCGCAGGGAGATATTCGTAATATCCATTGCTGTTTCCATCAATTGATACGTACTTCGCATTGTAGGACTGCCCCCAGATCGTTACCGGCAACACTAATAGTACAAACAGCTTAACCAGGCTGTTGTAAACAGAGCCAAATTTTCTCATCAGATCATTTCGATTTTAAGAAATAAACACACAAATACCCAGGGTATGGACCGAAATGATTTCAGAAGCTAAGCGTAAGCAAAACTGCACAAAATCATGTTAAAAATCATGCAGTTAAACACCAAAATATATGCCAGTGTTGAATCGCAAAGTTGGTGTTTTTTGCGATATGTTGATATGTGAATAAAAAAATTATTCGCTTATTGAATTACAGCGAGTTATGAAGTTATTCACATTATTTAAGTGCCAATATCAATTAATGTTTAACCATTGAAAATAGAAACCCCCACTCAATTGAATGAGTGGGGGATCCAGCTAACCTCTCGAATAATCTATTGTTTGATGAATTTGGTAGTATACCTGTATACACTGTTATCGGCCTGCAGAATGTACATGCCGCGTGCAAGCTGATTTACATTCATTGTCAACCTGTTCTGACGCGGTGCAATGGTTTGCTTTATCAACAACTTGCCAGACAGATCCACCACCCTGATCGTCATTGCATCGCTTGTAACTCCCTGAACTTCAATGTTGATCGTACCGGTGGTGAGTGTCGGGAACACCCGGAGTTCAAAACCGTTGTTGCCTATGAATACTTTCCTGATGCCAAAGATCTGCTTCTTACCGTCTTTATCGGTCTGGCTCAGCCTGTAATACACATAGCCACTACCCGGCAGGTTCTTGTCAACCCAATTGTATTTCTTTTCTGTTACTGAGTTGCCTGCAGCGTCAACCTTGGCTAATACGTTGAAATTCATGCCGTCTACTGAACGTTCCAGGGTGAAGTGACTGCTGTTGATCTCTGTGGATGTAGACCAGTCCAGCTCCACCGTGTTGTTAATTCTCGTAGCTGTAAAAGTTTTCAAAAGAACCGGTAAAGGCGAAGCCAGGTTCTGGTTCAGCAGAAACCATTCGTAGAGGGTGTATTTCTCGGGTGTGCTTGCTGTGGCATCTATGAATACAGCAGGCCTGTTATCCCACCATGGATTTTCCCAGCGATAAGCCCTTTCCCAACCATCATGATGCCGTTTGGGATAATCAGCGGGATTCTGAGCCGGCACCGCAGTGGGATCATATTCCTGCCATGAATTGGTGTATGTGTAGAAGGTTACCTGGTTGGGAATGATTGGTGTAAATGATCTCAGCGTATTTATTGCCTGAACATTATTGTCATACGCATTGGCACCTGAACCATTGGTATTGAAGTCGTTATAGTTTGAAACTGCCAATACAGCCGTGCCACCGTTGATGATGTTTGACCCTGCAGTCGTATTTTGCAAAATGGTATTCACCGCGGCAATGGGTGCAACCGCTGCCATAGTTCTTGCCCTGTCTAAAGATCCTCCGGGGTAAGTATAGGCCACACCACCGCCTGCACTCATACCAGTTAGGTAAACTCTTGTGGGATCCACCCTATATTTTCTGAAGGCCAGGTTGATCGCAGCCTGAACATCTTCATCATTGATCACTGAAGAGGCCCCGTTACAAACTGTAGGGATCCCTGACTGCATCATGCACAGCACAATCACGCCTTGTTTTTGTCCTCCGTTACTATAATTCTGCCCTATGGTTTTCAGTGGAATATTTGAAAAATAGTTGCCATGGTCACGAAGTTGTGTAGGGACAGAAGGGAATCCGGAATTTTTTGGTGTTGCTGTACTGCCCGTTGGCATAATTTCTATGGCCGATATCTTGGCCACATTTGCACCGGCAGCAGAGAAACTGAGATTGAACACTCCTCCTGATACGGTTACATTAGTCTCAAATATATAAGCTGCGCCGGCACCCGCTGTAGCGTAAATGTCAAAATTTGTCAGAACATTGGTGCCTTCTGCATTTACAGTGAAAACATTTCCAGCTGCGGCAAGCTCTAATTCGGCAAAATGCAGGCGAAGCTTGTAAGTACCGTTTGGCATGGCCATGTTGTATGAAAATGAAGAACCACTTCTCCCGCTACGATAGAGAGCAGGCCTGGTTGTGCCCGAGATCACAGCTGCAGGGAAATTATAGGTTGTACTGGTTCCTGCAGTTAGGTATGTGCTGTACTCAGAAATGGTTTCAGCCCACCAGCTGTCTCCGTCCAGTTTCTGATTGGTTCCACCCACATTGATCCTGGTATCCTTTGGAGGTGGATCTCCTTCTGCAAAAAATCTTCCGGTTCCATAATGATAGTTGGGGCTACCATTAGGCCCATGCAAATACATCATCCCGTTGTGGATCTCTCCGCAACCGGG
>JAHEFC010000132.1:4936-9640 GCA_024640385.1 Sphingobacteriales bacterium | reverse complement strand
TTCCCGGCAGATTTTTGCTGAATTGAAAGTCCAATATCCCGGACTGAAAGAAGCCATTTTTCAACCCGTGATTCCGGTCAGCGATAGCAGCAGCGGTACAAAACAAATGCTGGTGATGCTTGAGATCAATGGAAAAATCAGCGCCGCTGAAAAAGCGAAGCTGGAAAAATGGCTTAAACTGAGATTGAAGTCCGAATCGGTCAGGCTGGTATTAAAATAATGAAGGTGGAGCCTTTGCCATCAGCTGATTCTACTTTGATCTCGCCGCCATGACTTTTTGTGATGATGTCATAACTCAAACTTAGGCCCAACCCCGTACCTTCTCCAGTTGGTTTAGTGGTGAAAAAAGGCTGGAAGATCTTGTCCCGGTTTTCTTCCGGGATGCCATCACCATTGTCTTTGATTTTGATCTCGATCTTGTTTCCTGTTCTGACCATACTAACAAAAACTTCCGGCTTGTAGCCCGGGATATTTTTTTTTGCTTTCAGGTCCACATAATACAATGCATTATTGACAATATTGAGTATTACACGGCCAATATCTTGCGGTATTACATTGACCTTTCCCACGATAGTAGATAGCTGGGTTTTACATTCTGCTTTGAAGGTCTTGTCTTTGGCTTTCATACCGTGATATGCCAACCTTACATATTCATCCACCAGGGCATTGATGTCAGTGGGTTCTTTTTGCCCGCTGCTGCTTCTTGAATGTTGGAGCATGTTCCGCACAATACTATCTGCCCTCTTACCATGTTCCCTGATCTTATGCTGGTTGATCTTAATATCTGCCGCCAGGGTCTTGGCTTCATCAGTGCGGCCATTGTTCAGTGCCTCCAGCATTTCATCGGCCATTTCAATATTGACCTCGGCAAAATTCTTGACAAAGTTCAGCGGGTTCTGGATCTCGTGGGCAATACCTGCAGTTAATTCACCGAGTGAAGCCATCTTTTCCCTTTGTACCAATTGGCCCTGCATATCTCTTAATTCACCATAGGCTTTTTTGACCTCATCATGTGCTTTTCTTTGTTGCCGGCTGTTCCTGTAAAAAATACCGGCCAACAGCACGATGAGGCTGGTTCCACCGAGTAATGCATAGGTCCGGATCTTCCCCTGGCTGATCACTTTGTCTTTCTCGAGCTGCTGAACGCGGAGTTTTTCACTGAGGCTCAGATTCTGGAATTCTGAAAGCACTTTGATCTTGTCGTTATACAAACTGTCTTTAGTTGTCAATGCCAGCCCCTGGTATTTATAAGCGCTGTCTTGCCGGTTATTCAGCGCATAGGCTTTGAACAGGTTTTCATAGGCAACACCAAGGTCCTGGTGGTTTTCCATGGAATTGATCTCGTCCAGAAAGGTGTTGGCATAATAAAGACTGGAGTCTTTATTTTTCCGGTCAAGGTAGAGGCCCGTAAGTATTTTATATGCTTCCAGCCGCCCCGCATCATTGTATTCTTGAGATGCCACTTCCAGGGAGGTATGTAAAAAGGTTTTTGCGGAGTCGTAATTTCCCTTTTGCAGATAGATCCTGGCTATATCATTATAAAATGAACAGAGATATTTCTTATACCCGGTTTCCAGCGAAAGTTTAACAGCTGCTCTTTGCATGTACAGTGCAGAATCCAGCAGATCCTGCGCAAGGTGCATTTTGCCGATCGAACTGTACAGCAGGCTAAGGCTTTCAAAATAATTATTGATCCTTGCCAGTTTCAGTCCTTCCTCATAGTGAAATCGCTGCTGCTCCATATTGCCTGTGGCACCCAGGAGGTGACCTATATCGGTATGCAGACCAGTGAGTGTGCTGTTCCTCATCTGGGAGAGGGGCAGGTCCGGCCAGATCGCCCAGGCCGAGTTTTCATTTTTTGGGTCTTCAGCATATTTAAAACCTTCATTAAATGCTTCAATGCTTTGTCCGTAGGCATTCAGCTTCATCAGGCAATAGCCGATGCCATCCAATGCATAGGCGGCAGAAAGCTTTTTGTTATTGGTGAGGGCAATCGATTGGGCCAGGTTCAGGAAGTATAATGCGGAATCCGTTTTTGTTTCGGCATAGAAATATCCAAGTTTGGCTAACAGCAGGTAACGGGTAGAGTCAGTTTCCGTTTCCAGCAGGGCCATCTTCAGGCTATCCTGGGGATTCAACTGGGCCATGCCCGTTGACACATTTAGGAATATGATGATGAGTAGGTTGCGATATTTCATTCAACACATATTGGCGAACAGGAATACGGCTTTAAATTAAGAATTTATTACTCATTCTTTCCCTGGTCCAGGTTGCTTGTTATCAATTTGCCGGGAAACAGTTACTCCTCCGCTCGGGGGCGGAAATTTACTTTTGCTGGCCGTCTGTGATTTTATTGGTCATGTTGTGGGCGCCGGGGCTTTGAATATGGATTCGTGGATAAGCATATCCTGCTTTTCCAGTTCGTCCAATTGGTGCATGTGAACCTTGGTGCGCATGAATTGCAGCAGGAACAAAACTCCCGATACTACTATCGCAAATACGAAGATGGTGAACTCCCAACCGTATCTTTCCTTGATAGGGGCGATGAGTCCCGGCCCCACTGAGAATCCCAGATTCGTAATGGCCATATAAATGGTGAACTGCGTTGCAGACACTTTTTTCCAGCAGAATTTCATGGCAATGGACAAAAGGCCGATGGTTGAAAAAACATATAGGGTGGTATAGAAGAAGATAAATGCAGTGGTGAAATGAGACTCCAGCCAATGTACTTCATAATAGGCCATACCGCCTGTTAAAAGGATCAGCAGCAGGTAGTAAACGCTCAGCATTCGTATTCTTCCAAAATGATCGATCAGGTATCCTCCAATGAACATACCAAGTATGCCGGCGAATAAGGAAGCAGCTGAGTAGACCTGTGAATATTCTTCGTCTGTCCAGTTCAGGTTCTTCACCGTGAAGATGGGGATCAGTGTATTCATGAAATTATAGGCAGCACCCATTACAAAAAGCAGGACTGACAGCAGGATACTATAGGGAAGCAGCATAACGTGCATGATGGAACGGAGTATTTCTCCCCAACTGTCAAGGTGCAGTTCCTCAGATTCGGGAGACGTTTTGCCCGGCATGCCCGGCAGGAATTTCTCCCCGGGTCTTTCTCTCATCAGCAGGGGTACCAGCATGATAAACGCCAGTGAAACTGCCAGCGTGAGTATGGCAAAGGAGAAACCAACCCTGTTCAGCATCCATGAACCTGCAGCCAGAGAAGCTGAAATGCCGATCGTTTTTGCTCCCCACATCAAACCGTTGGCGCGAGCCTGTTCATCTCTGGGGATGATGTCGATAGCCATTCCATCTGTGGCTACATCCTGGAACGCAGAGAAAAAGCTCACACAGAAGCCAGCGGCCATCAGCAGACCGAGATTTTCCAATGGATTAGGGACCATTGAAAGCCCGATGAAGCTCACAAGCAGTCCTGCCTGGTTTAACAGCACCCAGGGCCTCCTTCTTCCCATGGGCAAATAAGTGTACCGGTCAATGATCGGTGCCATGAGGAACTTGAAACTCCAGGGTAGGCCAAGCACGCCCGCAAATGAAGCGATCTCTGCTACAGACTTGCCTTTCATCGCCATCCAGGCCGGTATGCCGAAATACATGATGCCGTGAGGGATGCCCTGGGCAAGATAAAGCAGTGAAAAACTGAAATACCGGAGGAAACTGTTTTCCGTCAGCGCAGGCAGATGTGGGTGAAAAAATTTTCTCATACGTGTTTGGGATAGTGAAGGTGAAGAGGATGGTGGATATTAAGATGATGTAGTGATATCTATTGGTAATTGGATGATAAATGTGGCCCCGTTTTCTTCAGCAGAATCCACTGTGATCAAACCATTGTGTCCCTTGGTGATGATGTCGTAACTCAGGCTTAGCCCCAGTCCCGTTCCTTCCCCGGTTGGCTTGGTGGTGAAGAATGGCTGGAAGATCTTGTCTTTCACTTTTTCCGGAATACCCATGCCGTTGTCTTTCACTTCAATTATAATACTGTTGCCGGATAGCCTGGTATTGACAGTCACTATTGGTTCATAATTGTCCTTCATTTTTGTCTTCTTTTCACCAACGGCATAAAATGCATTATTGAAAAGGTTGAGCAGCACACGACCGATTTCCTGGCGGTTGACCTGTATTTTCCCAATGGATGCGTCGAAAGATGTATACATGTCTGCATTGAAGGAATGGTTCCTGGCCCGCATGCCATGATAGGAGAGGCGAAGAAATTCCTCAGCGAGTGCATTGATGTCGGTAGCTTCCTTATCACCCCTGCTGGTTCGGCTGTGAAGCAGCATCCCTTTTACAATGGCATCAGCCCTTCTGCCATGGAAGTTGATCTTTTCGAGGTTGCTTTGGATATCTTCAGCTATATTTTTTGCTTCCTGTTTGTTTCCTTTTTCCAGTTCTTCCTCCATTTCCCTGATCAGTTCGCCACTCAGTTCAGAGAAATTATTGACGAAATTCAAAGGGTTCTGTATCTCATGTGCTATGCCTGCCGTAAGTTCTCCCAGCGAAGCCATTTTCTCCGCCTGGATCAGTTGGGCCTGTGCAGATTTCAGATCTGCCAGCGCCATTTCAGCCCTTTGTTTTTCCTCTTTCAGCCTGATCAGGTCAAGCCTGGCCTGGGTAAGGTCTTTAAAGCGTGAGTATGCGAGAGAGAATACGGATGCTGCCCGTTGCAGGAGGTCCCAGCTTTCATGG
>JAHEFC010000132.1:0-4926 GCA_024640385.1 Sphingobacteriales bacterium | reverse complement strand
TTGTGAGAATTTGTAGAGGTGATAGGTTCTTTCTGGAATTTCCGCTCCGTAATAGCCCCTTAAAACGGCAGACCGATCTTCACAATAATTGATCCATTCTTTTCTCGCTGCACCCTTCATCACTATCGATATCCTTTGTTGTGTGGATTGATAGAATTTGAACATCTCCCGGCCCACCCAGGTGTCTTTCAATTCCAACTCAAAATGATCCGACACTAATTTTTTATCTGCAGTGCGAAGATCTTTCAGCGCATACCAGCATTCAGTTTTTCCGGAAGCCTCGTCATTCAGGTAAATACTGCAGGTCTCAAGTTCCTCTACGCCAAGCAACCCCATTTCGTATCTGAGCACTTCCGACACTTCGATCAGTTCTTCCGGTTGCTGCATCGCCAGGGCACGTGCACGAACACGTTCCAATGCCGTTTCGATCTGTGCTTTATGTGTTTGAAGCTCTGCATTCTTGAGATCATTAAAGCGGGTATACGTAAGATCAAACACTTTGGCGAATCTGAGCAGGATATCGAAATGCTCATCGGGCAATGATTCAAGACTTGCCAGCGTCAGGTTTCCAAAGTTGTTGAAAGATGCATGCAGATAAACACGTTTTGCAGCCCTCATGCCCGCAATCACAAAATCAGGTAGTCCAGATAATCCAGTGGCACTGAAAATATAATCATCCCAGTTGATTTTCTCCTCACCCTCAAGAACGTATTGCCATTTTTGAGCTCTTTCTTTCCATGCTTTCATGTAAGCCAGGTAGGGAGGGTTTTCATGATATTGAACCGCGAAGCTCATTGGCCGATCAGGTGCTTCTGAATTCGCCATCCACCATATGGAATCCATGGTTTCCTGATCATTGGTCATTAAAATGGTCCTTGTCAGGGAAATATCAAGCCGGGTCAGTTCTGAAAAAACGGTGCCTATCAGCTCTCTCAATTCTTCTGATGTCTGCATGGCCATGGCCCTTGACCGAACGCGCTCGAGGGCCGCTTCGATCTGGGCTTCCCGGGTCTGTGCTTCTGCCTTCTGCAGGTCCAGGAAGCGGGTATAGGTTTGGTCAAAAACACTGGCAAAACGCTTGAAAATATCGTGGGCCTGGGGAACCGGTTCGTAGGTGATGAATAAAAGAAAACCTTTTGAAAAATAAGCGCAATGAATGATCTGAAAGGTAGGCAGTGGGTGACCTGCGCTGATGATGCTGTCTAAAATTTCTCCTACTACCGGTAGTGTACGCATATACTTGTAGTGGCTGACCAATTCTTCTCCACCCACTGCTTCGATATGCAATTCTTTCCCTTCATTATGGGCTTCAAGCATATGTATGAATGAAGGATCTTCCGTCAGTGGCGCCTTGAATGGTGGTTGAAGTACGCCTTCACTGCTCATCCATAAGTTGATCGCCTTCCTGTCTTCCGTCCAGGTGCAATAACCTGCACTCCAGGCGGGCATTCCAAGGTTTTGTAGCTGCTGAAATAATACATTTGCCGCCTCTGGCAATTCTTCACTGCGCTGCATGGCCATCGTCTTGGCACGTACACGTTCCAAAGCAAGTTGTATCTGGGCCTCGTGGGTTTGTGACTGGGCCTGCTGAATATCTATGAATCTGCGATAGGCCAGTTCAAAAACGTTCCTGAATCTTTTTAATAAATCGATATGCTCATCTTTCAAAGGGGCATAGGAAGATATACCCAGCGCCCCGGAACCGATCGAATAGAAATAATAATAAACTGAATCGGCATTGTCCAGTAATGGGTCCTGTAATTGATTGGTTTCTGCCCTGTGCTCGCGCCATAACCGCAACTCTTCATCTTTAAATACCTTCATATGGTATGCATCAGGAGAACTCAGCATCTTATTCGTGAACTCCAGAACATCAGGATGAGACCAGTAGTCGATCTGTTCAATTGCATCTTGATCGTAGGGAGCGAAATACTGGTAGTTCAGATATTTGTGGTTCGGTTCATCTATGATAACTGTTTGTACATTCCGGATATTTTCAAAACCAAGGAGATGAACCTGGTCAGAGATCATTCGGCATACGGTGATCATGTCGGCCGGATCTTTCATGCCCATGGCAACGGTCCGGACTCTTTCGAGGGCAGCCTCAATCTCCAGCTCCCGGTTCTGGTATTCGAGTTCAATGGTCCGTCTTTTTACTGCCTCTTTCAGTTGCAGATTTTCGGCAGCAATTTTGTCCAGGGCGATATTCTCACCTTCATCTGCACGGGTGTCTGGCATGGAGGAATGCTGGTGGATGATCAGCCAGTGATCATTTTTACAATGCAGAAATGTTGAAGCCCGGAATTTGGCGTAGAAGGTCCAGGTATTTTCTATCAGTGCGTACAGGTCGCAATGTTCAGATACCAGGATCAGGTTGTCAACCTGTTCGAGTTTTGTGATCCTGTTTCTCATATCTACATGGCCATTGATCTGGTCAATGGTGTCTTCAATGAACTTTATCGCATCTTTTTTATTATAGAAAACCTCGTTCTCAACACTGCCGATCTGTGTGTAATCATCATCCAGTAATGAAGCCAGGGTATTTATATCTCCGGTGATATAAGATTTCCAATATAACTCGTGGACCCGGAGGGCAGCGTTCTGGTATTTATTCAGATCCATTTTCTGTTAATTGGATTGTAAGGTTTTAGGCAAAGGCTTACCGGGATTATTATTGATTTGAGGGTTGATGGAAGTAGCGCACTTAATACTGACAATATAGTAAAAATAGAGCAGGAACAATCCTTACTCTTTCTCTCTTTCTCTCTCCCTCTCTTTCTCTCTGATTTATGGCGTATCTTTGCCAAATGGCAACATTTGAATCACTGGGTTTAGAGGAAGGCTTACTGCAATCGGTAACCGCATTAGGCTTCACAGAGCCCACACCCATTCAGGAAAAATCAATTCCTGTACTGCTCCAGGGTACAAAGGATTTTGTAGGACTGGCAAGCACTGGTACAGGAAAAACGGCAGCGTTCGGACTTCCGCTGCTGCAATTGATCAATAAGCAAGACAAGTTCCCCCAGGCACTGATCGTGTGCCCTACCCGGGAACTTTGCATGCAGATCACGAACGACATTCAGACATTTAAGAAGAAATACGCTCCTGTTTCAGTGACCGCAGTGTATGGCGGCGCATCCATCACCACCCAGATCCGGGACCTGAAAAAGGGAACCCAGATCGTAGTGGCAACACCTGGCCGTTTAATAGATCTGATCGAAAGGAAGGCTATTCAGTTAGAACGAATTCAGTATATCGTACTTGACGAAGCGGATGAGATGCTGAACATGGGATTCAGGGATGATATTGAATTCATCCTCCAGAATACCCCGGCACGTGAGAGTACCTGGTTGTTCAGTGCCACCATGCCTTCCGAAGTGAAGCAGGTGAGTAAACGCTACATGAAAGATCCGTTTGAGCTCACCATTGGTAAGGCCAATGCGGGCAACGTGAACATCGACCACCAGTATTATGTGACCAATCATAATAACAGGTACGAGACACTGAAGCGGATCATTGATTTCAATCCAGGTATCTACGGTATCATTTTTACGCGTACCAAGGCCGATGCACAGGCCATTGCAGAAACGATTATACGTGAGGGTTATGATATCGAAGCCCTGCATGGTGATCTTACGCAACAGCAGCGGGATAAGGTGATGGGGCGTTTCCGCGAAAAAAGCCTGCAGCTACTGATCGCTACGGATGTGGCCGCCAGGGGTATTGATGTGACCGGTATCACCCATGTGATCAACTATGAACTGCCGGATGATCCGGAAGTATATACACACCGCAGTGGCAGAACTGGCAGGGCTGGAAGAAGCGGTATCTGTTTATCCATTGTAACGCCAAGGGAATCGTACAGGATCAAGCAGATCGAGAGGATGGTGAATTCCAGGTTCCACAAGCTCGATATCCCAACGGGCAAAGATGTTTGCCGCAAGCAGTTCTTTCATTTCATTGAGAAGATGCTGCAGGCCGATATCAGCCACGGTGAATACGAGGCTTACCTGCCATTACTGAAAGAGAAATTCGCACATATAGATAAGGAAGAGATCATGCAGCGTGTTGCCGCCCTGGAATTCGACAGGTTCCTGCAGTATTATGAAAATGCTGTTGACCTGAATAAAGAGTCTGGTGGAACAAGGCGGGAAGAAAGAGGCGAGAGGCGAGAGGTGAAAGGCGACAGAAGAGGGGCAGGAAGGGGTGATAGTGGTTACAAGCGGTTATTTGTCAACCTCGGCACCAAGGATGGGTTTTATAAAGCCAGCTTCCTTCAGTTTGTGCTGGACATGAGTGATCTGAAGAAAGAAGTACTGGGCAAGATCGATATGAAAGAGATGAATAGCTACCAAAATGATCAAAGCCATCGACGGCAAGAAGTTCAAGGGTCGTAAGATCCGGATGAACGACGCCGAGACGGGCGGAGGAAGGAAAAGAGAGTCAGAGAGGTAGAGAGTCAGAGAGGCAGAAAAATCTGCAACCTGCAACCTGTAACCTGCCACCTGCAACCTTTGGATATCGTAACTCCGGAATGACCGAAACCCAGCGTGGGCTTGATTTTGGATGATGATTGAGCAGTTGGCCATCGTAAAATAAGGGCTGAAAAATTTTGAGAAAAGCAGGGGATTCCTATATTTGTTAATATGACAGGCAATAAAGCATACCGTTACTTTTATTTTGGATTCTATTTTAGAAATAGGGCGGGATTGCTTTTGTTGCATTCGAACAGATAAAAAACGAACCAACATAGGATCCCGCCGAGAGGCGGGATTTTTTTTTATATGACCAGAACAGAACATACAACAAAACAGCCGGTCAGGGTATCCATCCAGGGATTTGAAGGGTCATTCCACCAGGTGGCAGCCCGACAGTTTTTCGGGAAAGACGTGGAAGTGATCCCCTGTGCCACCTTTCGTGAAGTGA
>JAHEFC010000435.1 GCA_024640385.1 Sphingobacteriales bacterium | reverse complement strand
CAGATAACGAGATCAGCCCGCCAGGATCCATGGTAATGTTTTTACCGTCCAGTTTGACGGTAACGGAAACATTGCTAAGGTCCCTTTGCTGATTCGCTGATGTTCCAGGAACAATCATTTCGATGTGGATTTATTTATCGGTGGCAGAATAAGATTAGTGCCCGGTTTGAGATTCCTGAAATTCGTAAGCCCGTTGGCCCTGGCCACTTCCAGATAATATTTTTCATCGCCATACACTTTTTGACAGATCCGCAGGATATTTTCACCAGCAATGACCATATGATACCTGGTCAGGTCAGGCGAGAGTAGTGATAATAAAGCGGCACTCTCTTTTGAAGAAGTATGAGCAACAAGATTCAAGGTTACTTCGGCCCTGAGGGGGATACCTGCAGGACTGAAAAGATTGTAGTTGACAGACATTTTCAGGAGCAGACCCATGAAAGTGAGCTTCCCATATTGAACAAGCAAAAACGGTGTCCTATGGGTTTCATCATTGAAGTTGTAAACAGCGGTCTGCAACTGTGCCACTTTGATGGGTACATAGGCAGATTTCATTTCATCGGGGAGTGCGCTCATCACCGTATTTACCAGGTCGGCGGAAGGCATATCGTTTTGCGGAACCACTCCTGTACCATCCAAAATGAATTTCAGTTCCAGTTCCTCTGCGTTCACTTTATCAAACTGGAATTCGGTACCGTTAGAACCCGTGGTATTCGGGTCCTTATATTTGATACTGAAATTCCTGGTGATCTGTTCCGGGTTGATCTGTACTTCAAATACTGTAGAGGTTACTGAACTGACAACGGAGCCAACACTGATGTTTCCCCCTAAAGCAGAAGACGCGTCTCCTGTTTCCGGACCTTTAAGAGAAATGATCCTGAGTTTATTGATTGCTGCATCCATATTAACGGTCTTTTTGACGTTCCAGAATATCCATGATTTGTCTTACAGCTTCACTAATGATCTGTTGTTTGGTGGCTTCATCAATAGTGCTTTTAGTACTCGCCGAACCAGATTTATCCATGGAGCCAACCGGCTGAAAATTTCCTTCAGTTATATGCGCTTTGATCACCAGTTCTTTAATTGTGATACCCATAATGATTTCTAAGACGATTTGGTGAAATAGTTATAATTGATCTGAATGGTTTCCACTGCGATCTCGCTGTTTCCAGCATTAAGTCCGCTGACTTCCCATTTTGTTGGATAGGCATGCACCAGGTGCCATGCCATCAGCGGTTTAGGCTGTCCGTTAGGTCCGCCCTCTACATCCAGCAGGAACACATGCAGATCGCGCGGGGAAAAGCTGAATTCTTCAATCGCTTTCCGGCACCATTCCAGCAGTGGCGAACTGATTCTTAGTCCTCTCTTCAGAACCAATGGTTCAGCGCGGGCAGGTAGTGGTAACTGATATGTAAATCGGTTCTCACCCGCTTCCTTTACAGATTGAGTCTCCAGGCTCATCGACAGGCCGGTTAGTTCCTGGAATTCAGAATCACTTTCCGGCATGCCGTCAATCAGGATCTTGAAATAGAATCCGCCAGGCGGGTAATAATTGTCGGGCAACGGCATTTTGCTTATTTATATTCAACAGAAAGTTCTTCGATGGCCAGTTCTAATGTTTCCACTGCCACTTCATTGGCGTCTGCCTTCATATCTGTGAAGGCAACTTTCACCGGGAAAGCATTGGTAAGCGTCCAGGCCACAACAGGGTTGCCTTCTTCGTCATTTAATGTGATCACAATATTTTTTCGATAGCCTATACGTTTACGCACAGATCCAGGTTTTGAACCGTCTCCAATCCATGTGAAGAATTCTGCGTTAGCGTCTTTGAATCCCTGGATGATTCCTTTTTTCAAAGTCACATTGGCAAATTTTCTGAGTCCGGGCATTTTAATCTTGGAGAAATTGGGATCGGCGCCATGACGATATTCTATGAGGTCAACCTGGTAGTCAAGCCCGCTTACTTCGGTAAATCCGATCTGGCTGACGCTGTTGAATTCTTTCTCGGGGCGGGAAACCTTGAAATAAAATTTGGGGAATGGATATCCTTGTGCCATTATTGTTAACTTTTAAAAAGGTGATTGTAATGATGAATGAAACATATGTATCAGGCTTCTGAGAGTTCAAATTTATGTTCGTACTGAAGTACAATAAACTCCGCAGGCCTGGCCACAGCTACTTTAATGAAGATGCGCATGATGCCGGAGAGCACATCTTCGACACTCATAGATTCCGGTTCGCCAACAATTACTTCATAAGCATCTTCCGGCGTATTACCATACAGTCCACCAGCTTTCCACAAACGATTCAAGAAGCTTTTTATCATCGCCCTCACTTTGATCCAAGTTTGCTGGTTATTGGGTTCAAACACAAAATCCTGCATGGCCCTGGCAATGGAGTCTTCAATGAAACAGAAAGTACGGCGTACGTTTACATACCTCCATTCCAGATCGTTGCCCGCCAGCGTTCTTCCTCCATATACCAGGATTCCCCGACCAGGGTAAGCACGGATCACATTGATGGCTTTACCGGAAGAAGGGGCGTTGAGACTCGCGTGTAGGTCATCATCGATATCCAGTGAGGGTTTAATAGTTCCAAACACACTAACATTGGCCGGGGCCTTCCATACTCCCTGGGTAGCATCAGTCCTGACATAGATGCCGGCTATGGCACCGCAGGGTGGGAGTGTGACAGGGAAACTGCTGATAGCATCTTTTATTTTGCCATAGAGCAAATTGTTGATAGTCTCCAGTTCTGACATGCTCAGGCCAGTGTAATCAAAAAAAGTAACATCTTTATTATTGACTTTTTTTGTAAAGCCTTTTTGCACCTCTTTCACAGCATCTTTATATTTAGTTTCAGTTGTCTGTTTTGCCGCTACTGCTTTATCCAACTCTGTTTTTCCATTGTCAATTGCGTCTTTGATGATTTTAATTGGATCGGGGTTCGCCTTATCCAGTTCTGTTTTAACCAATACCGGTATGATGATTCCTTTTTGGTTTGCATAATCCAATACATGGTTTTTCAGATCATCATTAGTTGCAGCGTTATTGGCAAGTTTAAATGCATCCAGGTCTGTTTGAATGTCTTTTAAATCTTTATTCGAATCAAATACCTGTTGCCAATCAGCTACAACTTTACCTGCAGATGTATTATTGGAAAAAGCTGTTTTAAATGCGGTCACCTGTTTTGATAATTCTGCAATTACATCCGCTTCAAGTGTTTGAATATGTTTATTTACTGTTACCTCTTCTTTGTTGTATGCTAAGCTGAACACTGTTTCCAAATATGGATAGTAGGCCATGCCATATTTCTTGATCTCTATATCACTGGGCATATTTGTTTGGAAACCTGTTTCGATCTTATCCAGATCTTCCCCGTTGCTATCATGCAGGTCGATCACGGTTACCCTGTTCTTCATCTTTACGCAATGCAGCAGTGATGCTTCAATCACTGCTTTAT
>JAHEFC010000131.1 GCA_024640385.1 Sphingobacteriales bacterium | reverse complement strand
CTGCTCCAATACGGGTTAGAATATTCAAAACCCAGTTCATTCAGGCATTCAATTCTCTCCTTGCCCTGAAGTAAGGGGAGGGCCGTCTTCAAACTATCGATATATGGTGTTTGTGCAAATAAAAGAGCAGGGATTAGTATTAAGATGATGCAGATCGGGAAGATTCGATTGATGTGAGTTTTTGAGGCAGTATGAATATCTGCTATGGACATGGACTGTACTTCTAAGGAAGTTAGTCACAATAATGTGAATCAGCAAGGCTGGTTCAGTAGCTGTCCGTTCTGATAAGTAAATGACAAATCAGGTCAGTGACCGGTGAAAGTCAGTGCGACCCGGCAGCCATCCATCCCATATCTGATGCGAATTTTATGGTTTCCTTTTTAACGGTTTCCAGGTCTTTGGACTTGATGTAGGAACCCAGAACGTGATCTCCCGCTTCCGGTATGGCAACTTCTCTTTTAAGCGATGGGGGAGTGGAGATCCGGTTGAACATATTAAGCATTGCCGAAACCCTGACAACGTCATCCTGGTGCTGATCATCTTTAAAATAATATAGCATCAGCAAGGGTTGATTCACTTTTTTAAACGTCTCTTTTGTCATTTTATCTTCCAGCATTTGCTGGATCTGTATGATAGATTCATTCCGGTATTGGTAGTTCCAGTATTTCTTGTAGATGTTGCTGCTATCCGGGGCAATTCTACTTTTGCCTCCTATTACAAGCCGGGCTATTTGAAGGCCCCATTGGTCGTTGGCGAGAAATGCAAACGGATCTTTGATCTCAATATTTGGTGACATTAATACCAGGCCTGCAATTTCAGGATACTGTTCTGCTGCCAGCATGATGGCTAAAGTGCCGCCCGTGGAGGTGCCCATGAGGATCACTTTTTCGCCAAGTTTTTTCCCTATTGCATAGGCTTCTTTGGCAGACTCCCAAAGCGAAGTAGCCGTCATGTTATACAGGGGGTCGCTGGTGTCTTTGCCATGTTCTGAAAGGCGGGAAAGGTAGAGGTTGGCCCCGATGGCTTTTGCAAATTCAATGTGAGTGGGGTCTCCTTCTTCCTGGCTGGCCGTGAAGCCATGCAGGTATACCACTGCGTATTTTGTTCTCTGTTTCAGAGAGTCATTGTTCCAGATGATCCTTGCATTGTTGTCTGGTTTGAGCTTGTATTTAGATTCTTTTAAAGCCAGCCATTGCTGCAAGGCCATCCCGGTATCGGGGATATTAATAAGCCCGTCTGTATATTCCCCTGATTTGACCTGTGGTCCTATAGCATAAAGAAGGATCACAATGATCAGCAGGGTCAACAGTAATTTGAGCAACGTCATATTAATCACCGGTTTGTACTACAAAGTAGTTAACAAATGCAGTTTGGCAAATTTATCATGGCAGCAGACAAGCAACGATCTCTGCGGGGGAATGGCAATGCGGTATGCAGCTGAATCCAAATAGAATTCTTAAAAACCAAAATTTCCGGCATTTTACTGCCGGAAGCCAGTGTTTTTATTGGGGAAGCCGTGTTTTAAGGTTGTCAACGGCAGAACTGACATTTTTTTCAAGGCGCTTTTTTAAGAATGCCAGTGCGATCAGGGCGATTCCCGCAAGAAGGAACTGATAGCCTAAAATTACACTGATGGTGATAGCTCCCAGGCCGATATTAAAAATAGACATCAAACCGCATACCAGGGAAAGTATACCCACAATGATGACCAACCAGGCTTGGGCGCCCAGTTCCCGATTTGCCCATCCGTTCTTTACCAGGTGGTAGCCGTTGGCCAGAAGCATGATACCGAACAGGACGGTTACGGTAAGCATGGTAACGCCAAGTTTTGCTGCCATCAGCAAGCCGATCACCGCGGTCACCAGGCTCCAGACCAGGGTACTGGTTTCTCTTTCATCTTTCGGGGCGGAGAACCACCAGACCACTCCGAGAACACCGATCAAGAGTATAATAGTCGCAACGGTCAGGGATATCCCGGCAAGTGTTGAGATAGGGTTATTCATCACCAGGAAAGCCAGGATGATCATGAGTATACCCTGGATCAGGATAACCCACCATTTCTTAAGGATAGTAGCAAGCATATTATCCAGTTTTAGTTTGAGGATGAATGTAAAGTATATAGGATGAAATCTGCATTGGTTGAGAGTTCCAATTGTTTCAACTCTTAAATCCTGCCAGTTGCCAGCAATTTAACCCAGGTTTCACGAGGTTCTTTTGTCCCTCCGGGCCAATTGTAGTACCTTCGCGCCCTTAAACGCAGAGACACGGGGTAAACACAGAGACACAGACCTCTGTGTCTCTGACTATCATTCTGTGTCTCTGTGATTTATGGATATAAGGAATATTGCAATCATCGCCCACGTTGACCATGGAAAAACCACACTGGTTGATAAGATCTTACATACAACACATGTTTTCCGTGATAACCAGGACACTGGTGACCTGATCATGGACTCTAACGACCTGGAACGTGAGAGGGGGATAACGATCTTCAGTAAGAATGCTGCGGTAACATACAATGGGGTCAAGATCAATGTGATCGACACGCCGGGCCACGCCGATTTCGGTGGTGAAGTGGAGCGGGTGTTGAAGATGGCTGATGGTGTGATCTTGCTGGTAGATGCTTTTGAAGGTCCGATGCCGCAGACCAGGTTTGTGTTACAGAAAGCACTGCAGCTTCACCTTCGCCCGATAGTGGTGATCAACAAGGTTGATAAGCCCAACTGCAGGCCGGACGAAGTGCATGATGCAGTTTTTGAGTTGTTCTTCAACCTGGATGCAACAGAAGAGCAGTTGGATTTCCCTACCTATTATGGTAGTGGTAAGAACGGCTGGTTCAATGATTCGCTGACCCAGATCGATAATATTTTTCCTTTACTGGATGGTATTGTGAAACACGTACCTCCTCCGGATGCAAAGCAGGGTACCCTGCAGATGCAGATCACTTCTTTGGATTATTCATCATTCCTGGGCAGGATCGCCATCGGGAAAGTAGCACGTGGTGTGATCAGGGAGAACATGCCGATCACGCTGATGCAGATCGATGGAACATCCAGGAAAACAAGGGTGAAAGAGCTTTATGTGTTTGAAGGAATGGGTAAGAAGAAAGTATCGGAAGTTATCGCCGGTGATCTTTGCGCTGTTGTAGGTGTGGAAGATTTTAATATTGGTGATACCATTGCTGATTTTGAAGAGCCCGAAGCACTTCCGGTTATTAATGTGGATGAGCCTACCATGAACATGGTGTTCAGTATCAATAACTCGCCATTCTTTGGTAAGGATGGTAAATTTGTGACTTCACGTCACCTGCGTGACAGGCTGATGAAGGAAACAGAGAAGAACCTCGCCCTTAAAGTAACGGATAGTGACGGCGGAGATAATTTCATTGTATACGGAAGGGGAATTCTTCACCTCGGGATCCTTATTGAGACCATGCGCAGGGAGGGATATGAGCTTACTGTTGGTCAGCCGCAGGTAATTGTGAAAGAGATCGATGGCAAGAAATGTGAACCCTACGAAGTACTTGTAGTTGATGTACCCCAGGAATTTGCCAGCAAGGTGATCGACCTGGTAACAAGAAGAAAAGGGGAGATGCATGTGATGGAGACCAAAGGCGATATGCAGCATCTTGAATTTGAAATTCCTTCACGCGGTCTTATTGGTTTAAGAACCCAGATGCTGACGTCTACGCAGGGTGAAGCCGTAATGGCCCACAGGTTCTCTGAATACAAACCATGGAAAGGACCGATTCCCGGAAGAAATAACGGTGTACTGCTGGCCAAGCAAAATGGTGGTGCAACAGGATACTCACTGGATAAATTACAGGATCGCGGTTCTTTCTTCATCGATCCGGGTGAAGAAGTGTATGCAGGTCAGATCATTGGCGAACATATCAAACCAGGCGACCTGGTGGTGCAGATCATTGAAGGTAAAAAACTCACCAACATGCGGGCAAGCGGAACAGACGGAGCAGCGAATATTGCTCCAAAGATCCAGCTTACGCTTGAGGAGTGTATGGAATATATTCAGCAGGATGAGTGCATCGAAGTGACTCCAAACTTCATCAGGATGCGTAAGGTGATCCTGAATGAAGAAGACAGGAAGAAGGTGCAGAAGTCGATGAAGCTGGAAGCCTGATCAGAAATCCGTTTCATTCGACTTTGGCTCGCCCCAGTTGTTTTGGAGCTCTACCAGTTTCAGGTACTTGAAAAAAGTATAATAGCCTGCATAGGCAGCAATAGCAAAACCCGCGCGACCATCCAAAAATCCTGCTTTTAAGAAATAGGATTTTACAAATGCCATTGTGCTGTGCGTAATGGCTTTGCTCAGACTTCCTTTTTGCGTGGTTTTCATTTTTTCGGCTCCCAGGGTTGAATACCTATTGGCCTTATTCATTATTTGCTCCAGATTCTTAAATGGATACTGGATGATATCGCTTTTTAACTTACCTGTTTCACCCGTTACGTCGTATAGTTCATGCACAGGATCTTCCCGGTATACCAATGCCCCCTTTCTAAATAACTGGGGCTGCCGATAATCAGGATAATATCCGGAATGTCTGATCCACTGACCCATGAAATAATTCCTTCTGGGAACAAAATATGCAACAGGTCCATTCTTTACATCGGCCTGTACTATCGCATTTATTTCTTTCCTTGCCTCATCAGTACATCGTTCATCCGCATCCAGGCTGAATATCCAGGGAAAGGAACAGGCTTCTATGGCGGAGTTCCTGAGTTTTCCGAAACCTTCAAATGAAATTTGTACAATTTTTGCGCCCATGGAAGATGCAATTTCAGAAGTACGGTCTTTGCTGAATGAGTCTGCAACTATCACTTCATCAGCCCAGTTGATCACCGAAGCCACTGCATTTCTTATCTTGTCTTCTTCGTTGTAAGCAATAATATAGACAGAGAGTTTGCTCATGGAGCAAATATAGTTTGAGTTGCTAAAACCACCTTGATTATAAAAAAACAGGAAGTTTAAGCGAGAAGTGGTTTTCAAACGCGTATTCACAAAAAATGGTTAAGCGTGGAATTCCGGCTCCGGTCCGCTTCATCAAAGAGACACACCAATTCTGATGGAAAGCCTGTTCATCAGGTACTTATTCTCACTCGTGGTTGTCTCGGTTTCATTATTCCCGGCCCACATTCTGCTTTCGTATTTTTCGGTATTTGTCTTGTGCGTGTAACTGAATGAAAGATTAAATCCCCATTTTTTAGTTGTTCTGAAGGCCCAGCCTATTCCTCCTTCTGCATAGATCCCGTTTGTATATTGGTAATTGGGCTGCGACCATGGGGCAACAAAAGGGGTAATAACATTTGTTCCGTTTTGGTCTTCTTCCAGTATGATATTGGCACCCAGGCTGCCAAGAATAAATGGTTTGCTTTTACCATTGCCGAACATTTTTCGGCCTTGCACATAAATGGGAAGGGTATGGAAACGGTAAGGGTCGTAGGATGCCCCAGCGCCTATCAGCCACCCGTTTATCTTCATTCCTCCCTGCAAACGAACATCACCAGTAGCTTCATATCCTCCCCAGACCGGTCCACCATCTGCCACGATCCATGGTTTCCAGGTTTTTTGCCCAAATGCCGGAGCAGTCAAAAGAACAAGGGGGATCAATATTAATCGGAATGATCTCATGATGATTTTTTTGATCAGTTAGTGATCTTGAGTGATGAGCTAATGACGGGATTCTTAGGATCAGTATAGTTTATGAAGTACAGTCCGTCTTTAGCGGTGATCAATGCCACACCGCCGAGTGCTATCACATCGTAGGTTGAGAATCCTTTCAGCAGGCTTACTGTTTTTATATCTTTCGGCAGGCTTGCATCCAGTACACGAAGACCCTCATCTCCTTCGCAGATCAGCAGCGTGTTTCCGTCTTTTGACAATCCATGGGGATTGGTCATAGGGTATACAGCCATAAGCAGGGGATTTGTTACGTCTTTCACAGAGAGTACTTCCAACTGATTAGTAAAGCCTGCGCAGGTTGTGCCACTCCGAAGCGTGACATATGCAAAATCTCCGTCACTGATCACCGGATCACATACCCTGGCATGTTCGAACCTGCTTTTTTGAACAGGGTTATCGGGGTCGGCAGCATCGAATATATACATCCCCGTATTGGAGCCAATGAAAAGATAATTGTCAAAAGGGAAAATGGTTTCGATGCCCCAACCAATACTGACTTGTTTTACATAACTGGGTTTTTCCGCAACGGCTGTATTGAATACTTTAATGTCATTATTGCTGACGGTATAAAGTCTGTCCCTGCTGAGTGCAAACCTGGCCATGCTGCCGCCCACACCATTCGGATTTCCTCCGCTGCTGGCCAATGGGCCGCCTGCTCCGCCCAGGAAAACCTGCCCCCTATCCTGGGATGCCAGTATCCAGGAATTAAAGTCTTTCTCTCTTACAACAGTATCAACCCTTATCCAGTCAGTGATCACTTTGCCGGTATCCATATAGTTAAACCATCTTCCTTCCGGAAACACTCCTTCAACGATGTGGGTGCGTTTGATATCGAGCGGATTGCTGATATCCAATGCAACAAGGTCGGTGTACATATCAGCATAAAGAATGTTTCCCCTGACCGCCAGGTCAATGCAGCCGGGAATTTTGACAAATGATACTACGCGGGGCTGATTGATGTTCCGGATATCTATCACATGCACACCCCTGTACATTTCGTTCAGGAAAACATAGCCGTTCTTATAGTAGATCTTACCGGGTTGTGAAAGACTGATGGGCTCACTGCTCCTGATCTCGGCCCTGGCTTCGGCAGTAGTTTTGTATACCGGTCTGTAGAAACTGTATTTTCTTACAATATCGTCGCTAAGGCAACCTGAAAAGAACAGGAAAATGATCAACAGGGAAGGGCTAATGGTCTTTTTCATAAACAGATGAATTTGGTTCTCTATGACCTTTGTCTGTCTGATGAAACCTGATCAAGGTAAAACGTTGCATCGTTTTCTGAAAATCCAGATAATGCTGTGAGTTTATTATTTGATTCTCTTAAAATAGTACCTGGTCTGTACACCCAGATGCAATAGATGGATGTCAGGGCTACCTGATTTCACCATGCTGTTGAGGCCGTATTGGATGAAGGGAGACAGTTGCCAATGGTATTTTTTTTGCGTATTCTCATAGGTCAGCCCTAATCTGAACTGGGGTTGATAAATGGAGGCTCTAGAGGTGAGGGAATTATCAAGAGAATAGTTACCGGCATTTTGGGTCATGGATATATCTGTGAGCTGATTCAATTTCACAGTGATCGCGTTATTCAGGCCGGTTGTGATCCAGTACGAGGAATGCTTGTTCCCTGCAATCCTGAAATTCAAAGAGAGAGGGATTTCCAGGGCAGTATGGGTATAGCTGGTACTGTTGTTTGAGAGTAGTGTTCTGCTGTAAAAACTACTATTGACTATGCTGTCTTTATAAGTCGCGCCCGATGAAGACCATGCATTATGCTGTATACCCAAGCCAAAGGAAAAAGACATCTTATTGTTTTTTCTTTCAAGTGCCAGACCTGCCGACCAGTGCAGGCCATTGTTTCCTGAACCTTCGTAGGTTGTTGTACTGCCTGAGCTGCTTGGGGTGCTGCTCAGGTCTGCGGCTTTGGTCATGGTCACGGGCTCTGTGGGCATGTTTGAGCCCAATTCTGCGTAGGCCCCCAGGTACCAACCTTTTGCTGAATGGTCAGTTAGATTTGGGATTGAAGTTTTTTTGACTGTTACAGGGGATTTATATAAAGAATCATTTTGGCTCTCAACCTGTGAAAGGGTGTCTATAGTTGAACTTTTTGTGAGTTGGGGGTTGATTGTTTCTGTTGAATTATCCTGAACATGTGGTACCGGGGTTAAATTGTTTTGAAGATCATCCGTTGCAGGTTTTATTGATGAGGTTTCTGCAGGAGTGGAAATGCCGGATGTTGTGGTTTTTGCAGAGGGCTGCCAGGCCTTTGTTGAAGGTTCTTCTGGTGATTGGGCAGTATTTTTTGTTGTTGGGCGTGTAAACGGTTCAGAACCGGCTGCTGCCGGCTGGGAAGCATTTTTATTTTCGGTTACGCTATTCCGTGAGGGATCACCGGCCAACTGCGGTTCAGATCTGTTTTGGACGGTTGTTGGGGAACCTGAACTTGCGGGGACTGGAGTTATTTTGACCTGGGTTTGTCCGGGTTCTGCTGAGGCGGTATTGGGTTCTGAAACAGGTTTTGCAGCGCCAAGATCTGCAATGGTTGCATTTGTTATTGGCATTGACGATCCGGAAGGGCTAAGATACCAGTACCCGCCAAACAGCAGTCCTGCTGCAATGGGAAACCACCACCAGAACAAGCGCCTGTTTTTCCGTGGATGCAACTTTTCATAGATGGCCTGCCAGTCGGCAGGAGAGGGCTCCAGCCGGAACCCTTCCATCTTCTGCTGTATCAATCTTTCCACATTATTGTTTTCCGGCATAGTAGTTCAATTTTTCATTTTCTGTTTTCATGATCAGTTCTGCAAGGTGTTTTCTCGCCCTCATGTATTGGCTGCGGCAGGTGCCTTCACTGATGTTGAGCATTTTGCTGATCTCAACATGACTATAGCCTTCTATGGCATGGAGGTTGAATACAGTTTGGTAACCAGCTGGTAATTGCCTGATCATATCAGCAAGTTCCCGGGCTTCCATTTTGCTTACGGGGGTGATCACTGAATCAGAATCATAGTTTTCGTTAATATGTTCTTCATTCAGCCAGTGAATGCGTTTTTGGCTTCTAAGCCAGTTCAGGGCGGTATTGACCATGATGCGTCGAATCCATGCGCCCAGTTCACCATCTTCCTTCCACTGGTTGAGGTTGCGGAACATTCTGACGAATCCTTCCTGCAATACATCGCTGGCTTCATCACTGTCTTTGGTATACCTATAGCAAACCGCCAGCATTTGTGGGGCAAAATGCTGGTATAGCTGCTTTTGAGCAACTGCATCATTTTTCAGGCATCGGGAAACCAGCTCCCTGGCATTGATCATTGCTGAGAATCTGACACCGGCTTTCGCGCAAGTGTTGCATTGGACTAAAATATTCCTACCTCCAAGGTCCCTACCTCCAAGGTCCCTACCTTGGAGGTAGGGACCTTGGAGGTAGGGCACGAGTGTAGATTAATATAAATAATTGATCAGTAAGGAGATATAAGTTTGTTCCTTTGACCTCTTCCCCCTCCCTCCAAGGTACCTACCTTGGAGGGAGGGGGGGAGAGTTAGGATCTTAGTCCGACAGTTGCGCTGAAAAGTCGTACAAAGGCCGGATCACTTCCTGGGCAGCATGGATCAGGGTATCCAGCTGGGGGATGTTCAAAGCCGCCTGCATTTTTTTGATCCGGTTCAGTTCTTCGTTGAAAAGCCTGAGATTATGATTGATCTCCCTGGCACGCCTGTGATTCTCATCTTCCCAGGCCGGGACATCATTTTCATTTTCCGGTTTGTCGGGCAGGCTATCCCAATAGGCATCTATCGCATCGTTCACATTAGAGGATTGTAATATGGCTAATGAACTATCCAACTGCGCAGGTGTTAAATTTTCCGGAGTTACCCCGGCCAATGCCCCAATGGAGGTATTGATAATGGTTTTAATTGCAGACATTGTGCTTAAATTTGCCCAAAATCCCCGGTTATGAAGAGGTTCCTGGTTGTTTTGCTTT
>JAHEFC010000434.1 GCA_024640385.1 Sphingobacteriales bacterium | reverse complement strand
CAGAATTGACGAAGCCCGGATCAGTATTTCAGTACAACTGATCCATGCAAGATCTAATTATTTCATCTGGTCCCACGATTTCATTGAGGATGCTAAAGGGAATACTCTTTCGGAACTGACCAATGGTATCGTTGACCAGATAGTGGTATCGCTTGCCGGTTATTCCGGTATTCTGCATAGCAGAATGTTTTCAAATGCCGGAAATATTTCTGCACTTACAAATTCCCAGGCCAATGCAGTTTTCTGGTTCTATCATTATCTGACAAGACAGAACGAAGCAGTTTTCAAAGAGGCATTGAGCCATTTGGAAAATGCAGTTCATCAGGATCCCACCTTCTCACTGTGCTGGTCAGTTCTTGCCATGCTTTATGTGGACAGTATTTTTTTTAATTACGATTCCGGAACAGAACAACCGCTTGCCAGGGCCATTGAATATGTAGATAAAGCCCTCGCAATCAATCCGGCCTGTCAACACGGAAATATTACCCTGGCCTGGATCAATATTTTTCTCAAGAATAAGTCTGTGGCCATGGATGCTATTGAAAAATCATACCAGGTCAATCCTAATGCATCCTATTTCACTGCAGCTTCAAGCCTGGGCATGGCGCTGCTCGGCGAATATAACAGGAGCAGGGAATTTCTTGATATAGCAGTGCCGATGAACCCCATGCCCTATTGGTGGCTGAATTTGCCCATGATCTTCAGTAACCTGAAAGACCGGGAATATTCAAAAATGCTGTTTCATGCCCGTAAAGTGGGAACCCCCGCCGGTACACAGGAGCATATTTTTGAAATGATCGCATTATTTTACCTGAACGATCTGGATACATTGAAGCATGTTTTAAAAGGCTATGTCAGGAAATATCCGCAGGGTATAGAACATGCGTTAAAGTCATGGCCAATGATCCTGTTTGACGAGGATCTGATAGAACAGGTGAACCATGCATTGACTGAGATCAGATCATTAAAAGGCGAATTACACTGATTTTAATATCTCACTGATTGACCTATACATGATCTGCAATCCCAGTGCTACCTGGAGCACACCCAGGATAGCGGCAAGTAATGGAAGTATAAACGCCAATATCCTGAACAGTACCTTGCTGAATATCATGAAAGCAAGATTCATTGCCATTATACCCATTATCACAGCCCCAATGATCAGTTTCTTTTCCAACTCGGGACTTACGGCAAGAAAAACAATAACTGCAGCAATGCCGTAAGGTGTTACAATCGTCGGGAAGGCAAGGGGATTGACTGCTATTTTCAGGTCAGGCGGAGTTCCTTCTTTTTTTTCATGCGATTCCGCCATATTGAACTGATTAATGACGTTCATTATGGCAACAAGGAAAAGGATAATACCTCCTGATAGTGCCAGAACGGGGATGGGTATGCCATATTTGGAAAGTATGCTCTGGCCCATAAGACCGGCTACCAGTAAGGCAACTGTAGAGTAAAGGATAGCCCTGATGGCTATTCTTCTTGATAATGTGGAATCTGCAGCGGCCGTCATCTGCATGAACGGACCAATGATCTTGAAAGGACCTAACATCAGAAACAGAATTGCGAAAATACTTGTGATATTGTTCATGATGCTTGATTTTTATTACCCTATACCTTTAAATTGGAACAGAATGCCCAGCAGGAGAAATAATCCGAAGACTGACAGGATCACAGCCATGACGAGGGCATACCTGGTTCTTCTGACATTGTATTGCCCCGTGAGCAATTTCACATTGTGAAAATTTTCGATGATCCCGAAAATTAATGAGATCACGCCCATGCCAACCATGAAGAGACCTACCAGTTCAGGACTTGAAATTCCGGGAAGAATTTTGCCTGAGGCAATGACCTGTTCACGTGAATATTCCAGGAATTTATAAATGGTGAATCCAAAACTGATCAGTGAAAGGCCTGTCCTCACCCATGCCATCAGGGACCTGTCAGCAGCCATTACCGTCCTGGTCACAGCCATCAAAGTGGCATCCATTGGCTGATCTGTATTTTCACCAGATTTTTTCATCATTATTATTATTCTTTCCCCGTTGATTTTGGCAATAACATCCTGTCAGGGTTGAGTTTATAGGTCCATGGGCAACCCGAGTTTTTCCATCCGTTTTTCATGCGCTGCCCGTTATACAAACTGGTTGGATCGTTCACGATATCTCCTTCCATTCCATCCACGATCTGATAGGCCTGTGTGAAGCCGGCATCGGCAAGCATATTGACAGCTATGGCGCTACGGCCTCCGGACCTGCACATGAGCATGACCGTATCTTTTGGATCTGCGACATCCTTTATCCTGGATACGAAATCAGGTAATATAGTCATTGGGTATTTTCCTTTCTCGGCATCCCATATGTATGTTTGTTCGGCAACGGGAATCTTCCAGGCCATGGTAGGATATCCTACAAATAAGAATTCTTCCGGGGTGCGTACATCAATGATTTTTATATTGGCCGGATCTTTCTGCCACATCTCATAGGCTTCACCCGAAGTGACATACAATCCAAGAGTGGTCTGCTTTTCTTTTGGAATGGATAATTTGTCAGCTTCCTCAAATTCATTGTTTATTGGATTCGTATTCATAGATTTTTTTTACAGCACCAAGAACTTTTTAAAAAAAAAAGGGATGGCAATTCATATGTGCTTATCACTTGTCGGCAGATCTGCCATCCCCCTTCTTATTTTTTCATAGAAATCGTCTTATCCAATTTTCCTGGACGATGCCAGCAGCTCAGTTGAATCCGGAAGCTTGTCATTAGTCACTTTTTTCCAGCGTTCTTCCAACAGTTCTTTTGCAGCCTGTTCCAGGAATTCAGGTGCAGCCCATTTATGAACATCGAAATTGTTTTTGATGTATCCATGGCTGAACATGAAGTCTTTCCCTATTTCAATTCCGGCAAGGTTCTGCGGCGAGAGATTCGGAACAAGGTCAACATCTTTGATCCCCTTGTAAGTATCTTCCACATCAAGGTAATAAGTTTGTTTGTCGAGAATGGCAGCTGCAGCATGTTTATGCTCATTGCCCCAGCGCCCTACCTTGATCATAGCTTTCATGAATGCTACTACCAGTTCCGGATGTTCTTCAGCCATCACATCTGTACAGGTGATGACCGCGGGTACATTGCAGATCTGAAGTGTCCAGTCGGGGTATCTTGAAAGGTCTTCAATGGCCTTATATTTTCCTGTTGCTTCCTGCAGGCGTTGGAATACTTTACTTTGGGTATAGATCGCATCCACAACTCCTTTTTCAAGGGCTGTTTCCAGCGGGCGGAATGCAAGGTCATGTTTATGGTCGCGTTTGAGCCATAGTTCAGATGCATTGTCGATCACTGGTCCCATCATTGCGGGATCATCGTACCAATCATCAGGATATGGGAATTCAACGATCTCAACATCTCTGCGGGACATGCCATTTACCCTTAACATCAGCTCAATGCCTTGTTCTTCCTGGATTCTCCACCAGT
>JAHEFC010000433.1:1286-3471 GCA_024640385.1 Sphingobacteriales bacterium | reverse complement strand
TAGGAGGATTCGCAAATCAATCAGCCTACAGTCCCTCTAAATTTGCAGTCAGGGGGTTCACAGAAACGCTGCGCATGGAACTGATCGGCACTGGCATATGTACCAGCACTGTTCATCCCGGCGGCATTAATACGGCGATTACCAGTAATGCAAAGGCCCGTGGCAGGTATGCAACCCATCAACATCAATCAGTAAAAGAATTTGCAAGAGTAGCCGGAACTTCTCCGGAAAAAGCAGCAAAGACCATCCTGGACGGTATTGCAGGGAAAAAGCAAAAGATACTGGTCGGTGTTGATGCCCTGATGATCGATATCGCAACCCGGTTATTCCCTGTTGCCTATTCAGCCATGGCAGCCAAACGTACTAAGAAATTATTTTCCGAACCCCATTAACCTCCATGATCATGGATTTTAAGATCGGCATTATTGGCGCCGGATTCGCAGGCCTTGTAGCTGCACTCAGGCTCAAAAAAAACAACATCCATTCGTTTGTGATCTTTGAAAGATCAGACGCCATTGGGGGCACCTGGCGCGATAATATTTATCCGGGTTGTGCCTGTGATGTGGCATCAAATCTTTACTCATTTGCAGATGAACCTAACCCGCGATGGAGCCATAAGTATTCCGGGCAGGAGGAGATATGGAATTATATGAAAGATGTGGTGAAGCGAAACGGGCTGCAAGCACATATCAGGTTCAATACAGATATCATTGAAGCAAATTACCTGGAAAGCTCCGCTCTCTGGCAGGTAAAAGACCAGCATGGCAATATCACCCTGGTGAAAATGCTGATCGCAGGTCTGGGCCCCCTGAACCGGCCTAAATTCCCTGCAATTGACAATATGGAAGGATTTAAGGGCAAGATCATGCATTCCGCCCTATGGGATAAGAACTATGACCTCACACAGAAAAGAGTTGCAGTAGTAGGCACCGGAGCCAGCGCCATACAGGTGATCCCGAATATTGCGCCACATGTGAAGTCACTTACTGTATTCCAGCGTACGCCGGGTTGGGTGGCCTTCAGGCACGATCACAAAATCTCCGCTCTCACACAAACCATTTATGAGAAACTGCCATTCATTTTCAAACTCAGAAGAGAACTTGAATTCTGGAGCAACGAGTTTTTTGGCCTTGGCTTTTTAGGAAATTCAACCATCAACGCATTAATGAAATGGATCTCATCCAGGAAACTGGCCAAAGAAGTGAAAGACCCCGAAACACGGAAAAAATTACAACCTGAATTCAGGATCGGATGTAAAAGGATTTTAAGATCAGACGACTACTACCCTACGTTTAACCTTCCTCATGTTCACCTGGTTACTGAACCCATCAAAGCATTTACAGAAAATGCCCTTGTAACAGAAAATGGTAATGCATTCGAATTGGATGCGGTGATCTTCTGCACCGGCTTCAATGTGGCGGACATGAATTTCCCCATTAGTGTAAAAGGCAGGAATGGCCTTGACCTGGTGGAGAACTGGAAGCAAAACGGTGGCATTGCGTATAAAGGAACTACCGTTTCAGGCTTCCCGAATTTTTGCGTCGTCATGGGACCAAATACAGGATTGGGCCACAATTCAGTAGTTCACATGATGGAATCGCAGATGGATTATATCATGCAATATTTCCGTCAGCTGGAAAAGCTGGGAGAGAAAGGCATGCTGGACACCAGGGTGGATCTGCAGGAGCAGTACAACAAAAAGATCCAGGAAAGATTTGAGGGAACGGTTTGGTCGTCTGGGTGTAAAAGCTGGTATCTCAACGAAAAAGGCTATAATAACACGATCTTTCCGGGACTGAATTCAGATTTCAGGAAAGCTATGAAACAGTTTTCACTCAATGAATTCAACCATACCTGAAACATAGTTTACTGGTTTTCAATGACTAACAGGGATGGCTTAAAATGATCTGGACGTCTTATTGGCCACTTTGAATTATACTTTTTGCAGCTCAACTTCGTTTTAATTACTGAAAACCAGTGAAGCAGGATAATTATTAACTTTAATATCAAAGAACTGACCATGAGAATTGCACTAATAGCACCTATAATCGCTATCTACACATTAGTAGGCTGTGGCTCACAGGACGATGTAGATATTTCAGGAACACCTGGATCATCCACGTTGACCAATACTACTGCCATAGGCACCGAAGCGAGTACCGCCACAACAGGAGCCGTTGCAGCA
>JAHEFC010000433.1:0-1276 GCA_024640385.1 Sphingobacteriales bacterium | reverse complement strand
GCATGGTCAGCCGGGCCATCGTTGTGATATCGCTGTAGGCGCACCATTAGATGGAAGCAGCGCACCTGCACCGGCATCCACATCTTCTTTTACGTCGTCAACTCCCCAGGCCTCATCAGTAAACATACCCCTTAACCTTAAAGGTCTCACCGCTTTAGGGCAGCCAGGTGGAGCAGGTCTTAATCCTGCCCATGGCAAACCGGGACACCGTTGTGATATCGCCGTAGGCGCACCGTTGAATTCAGCCGCCACCGCAAATGCCACTCAGGCCATTCCGGCCTCATCAGTTCCTTCTGCAGCATCTGTAACACAGGTACCTGTAGTGAATACCCAGACTTCAACAGCCTCACCCTCATCTGCTTCAGGCCTGAATCCACAGCATGGGCAACCAGGACACCGATGTGACATTGCAGTTGGCGCTCCCCTGAACTCAAAACCTGCAGTAAATACCAGTGCGAAAACACCAGCACCAGCAGTTGCCGCAGTGGCACCAGGAATGAATCCTCAGCACGGGCAACCGGGACACCGATGTGATATTGCAGTAGGAGCTCCTTTGAATTCTAAGCCTGTAGCATCGCCCGCTCCTGTTGTAACACCAGTGAGTACAGAATCAACTGAAGTCAAGAAAGACAGCGCAGGAGGAATCTAATTCAGGTTGCAGGTTCCAGGTTGCAGGTTGCAATAGCAGGTGGCAGTTCAGACTACTTCCTTCATTTCTTCAGTGAAGGTTTTTGGCGTATGCATGAATTCCTTTCTCCCTGGTTTCAACTGGAACAATCCTTTGATCATATGCACCATGGCAGAAAAGAATTTTGACAATGCTTTGGACAGCACTGCCACGTGGAGAAACCTGGAAGGTAAAGCGATGAACATACTCAGGCATAACAAGGCAAATAGCAAAACCCACGAAACCAGCCCCGGGCGAAGCAATTCCACCCCAAAATAACCTGATAAGGCACCTAAGAGGAGTATAGGAATAAACACGGCGATCAGCAGCAACCTTGGCGGCATACAGATAATGACCAGTCTGTTCCAGAAATTGCGGTCCCTCCTGCCTTTGAAATAAAAAGGTGATAATATGATAGCCATATGATTCAGCTGGGCTTCCATCCACCTCAGTCTCTGCCTTTGGAAAACCTGGCCTGAAGAAACTTTTTCATCGTACACTTCAGCATCGGGCAGGTATTCGATCTCAATTCCTTCCTTGATGATGATCGAATCTATTTCCCTGTCTTCCCCCGGATTATCCAGGATGCTGGGAATATTGAAAATAGAT
>JAHEFC010000130.1:4904-9706 GCA_024640385.1 Sphingobacteriales bacterium | reverse complement strand
GCCTGCGGCAATAGCCTGATGAAAGAAGCCGGGGTTGGTTCCAGCCTGTCCAGTTCTACGTAAGATCCGCCTTTGAGCGCAAGGAAATCGGACTGCCGGTGCACAAAAGCTTCAGGAATATTTACAGGCCCGGTCAGCGGCGAAACAAAGAACACTACTAACGATATCGCATAAACGAAAAGAAAGGATCTCCAGGGCTTTATGCCTCCCGTATGGCAGATCACCCATGCCAGGGCAGCGGGGATCATGCTCAGCGCTACAAAATTCCGGTTCAATGCAACGCCCAGCAAAGCAAACAATGATACCAGGAGCATTTTCCAGCCCTTTTTCCCCAGGAAAAGATGAAAGCTGTAAAAAAACAGGCCGGTAGAAAGCAGTATCAGTCCGTCTTTTCGGATACCGCTGGCCCAGAAGACCAGGGGAACGAAGAAAAAGAACACCAGCGCAATGATGGTTCTCCCCGATGGGAAAAAAGACTGCAATAGCCTCCAATAAAAATATGCCCCCCAGAATGTGAGCATGGAGAACAACACCGCATTCACATAATAACTGCCACCGGAAAAAATATTCAGAACTGCCAGCAGCTTGATCAGTGAAGCATACTCAAGTTCCTGCCACCAGGTGGTCATCATATACCTGGTGTATGCAGTAGGATTGACCAGGGAATGAAGAAAATGAAGCGGATCATTTTTCAGGAATGCCGTTTCCTCCAGGCTTTGATAGTGATACATCCAGGTATCATCGCCTCCGTAATATTTCAGAAAGATATAGCCGTACAGGCAGGCCAGGGAAACTTTCAGTATAAAAGCAGCCGATGCCAGCCTGATATTGATACAGATGATGTTTTTTTTATCAAGGTATCTGACCAGGAACAGGAAGAGGATAATGTAAAGAAAGAAAAGAAAATAATCCATCTGCCGCAGGATCGAGATTAGTGTTGGTGCTGGCAAGATAGAATATTTTCAATTTGCAGAAATGCGATATTATTGTGATTCTAAGATGGAATCACCGGTAAATGGATCCCCTGTTGTAGCTTTTGTTTCCAACAACTGCTGGTCACTTTATAATTTCAGGATGCACCTGCTCAGGCATTACCTGCAAATGGGGTATAAAGTAATTGTCATTGCCGCTGCTGATGAGTACACCAAAGATCTAACGGCCGAAGGAATGATCTATTACGATGTTGAATTCAGGAATAGCGCGGTAGACCCCATTTCTGATCTGAGGGTGCTCAGGCAGTTGAAAAAGATCTATGCTTCCGAAAAACCGGACATCATTTTCCATTATGTGACCAAGCCTTCCATCTACGGTTCATTTGCCGCGGGCAACCTGAAGATCCCCAGTATTTCGGTGATCACCGGGCTGGGTTATGTTTATTCAGGGGATAACTGGCTGAGCACAACAGTGAGCATATTGTTCCGTCGCGCCTTGCGCCATGCCCGGGAAGTCTGGTTCCTGAACCGTGAAAACGCGGGTTTTTTTACAGGAAAGCGAATCATCCCGCCAGGAAAATCCAAAATATTGCCAGGGGAGGGTATCGATACTTCCCGGTTTGCACCGGTTCCCCAAGCCGGCCATTCTGATTCATTTGTTTTTCTGATGGTGAGCCGCCTCTTGTGGAGCAAAGGTGTGGGAACCTACATGGAAGCCGCAAGAATGCTCAGGAATCAGGGCCTGAAAGTGGAATTCAGGCTCCTGGGCAAGCCCGAAAAAGGCCATCCTGAGTCAGTTTCCCCGGAGAACCTGAAGAATTGGGAGCAGGGGGGCCTGTTGGTCAACCTGGGATTCTCGAACGACGTGCGCACTGCCCTGGCGGAAGCTGATTGTTTCGTTCTTCCTACTTATTATGAAGAAGGTATTCCCCGGACCCTGATGGAGGCATCCAGCATGCAGATACCCGTGATCACATCGGACCATACCGGGTGCAATTCAGTGATCGAAGATGGCCTGAATGGATTGCTTTGCAAACCTAGGGATGCCGGGGACCTGGCCCGGAAAATGATCACCATGATCAACCTGGATCCTGCGGCCAGGAAAGAAATGGGCAGAAAAGGCAGGGAAAAAATGCAGCAGCAATTCGACATCTCCCACGTGATCCGGATATACGACGATGCCATCCGCCGTTTTGTGCGTCGCTAAATATCTCCTCGCCCTTTAGTGCTTCTTTGCTAATTTTGCGTTTTCTAACCATCATGCAGACAACTACAGTAGAAACAGCAAAGCAATTAGGACTTACGGAAGAAGAATTCGGACTGATCAACCAGGTCATGGGCAGGGTCCCCAATTTCACAGAGCTGGCGGCTTATTCGGTGATGTGGAGTGAACACTGCAGTTATAAGAATTCCATCAAGTGGCTGAAAACGCTTCCCCGTGAAGGCAAAAAACTTTTGGTTAAAGCCGGTGAAGAAAATGCTGGTCTCGCTGACATTGGCGACGGCCTGGGTGTGGTATTTAAGATCGAATCCCATAACCACCCTTCTGCAATAGAACCCTTCCAGGGTGCGGCAACTGGCGTTGGTGGTATCCACCGCGATATTTTCACCATGGGTGCAAGGCCCATTGCAGCGCTTAATTCATTGCGCTTCGGCGACCTGAAAGAACAGAAAACGCAGCACCTTCTTAATGGGGTAGTACATGGTATCGGACATTATGGTAATTGCTTTGGTGTGCCTACCGTGGGCGGTGAAATATATTTTGAGAGTTGTTATCACACCAACCCGCTGGTGAATGCCATGAGCGTGGGTGTGGTTGAAATAGGAAAAACAGTAAGTGCCACCGCAGAAGGAACCGGTAACCCCGTTTTCATCGTAGGTTCGGCAACCGGTAAAGATGGTATTGGCGGCGCATCATTTGCTTCTGCCGATATTACCGCAGACAGTGCCCAGGATCTGCCCGCCGTTCAGGTAGGTGATCCGTTCCAGGAAAAGAAATTGCTCGAAGCCTGCCTCGAAGTGATACCCACAGGGGCACTGGTAGGCATGCAGGACATGGGCGCAGCCGGGATCATCTGCTCCACCTCGGAAACCAGTGCCAAAGGCGGCGTGGGCATGCGCATTGACCTGGAAAAAGTTCCCTCTCGCCAGAAGAATATGAAAGCCTGGGAACTGCTGCTCAGCGAAAGCCAGGAGAGAATGCTGATGGTGGTGAAAAAAGGCAGGGAAGAAGAAGTACTGAGCATATTTGCAAAATGGGACCTCCCTTGTTCGCAGATCGGTGAAGTCACAGACGATAAGATGCTTCGTTTCTATATGAATGGAGAACTGGAAGCTGAGATCCCGGCAGACAGCCTGGTGCTAGGAGGGGGTGCTCCGGTTAATGACAGGGAATATCGAGAGCCTAAATATCTCGCTAAGATCGCAGCTTTCGATCCTGCATCAGTGCCGGTGCCTTCAGATCTGAAAGAGACGGCTGAAAAGATCATCTCAATTCCCAACATCGCCAATAAAAGGTGGATCTACACACAATACGACAGCATGGTAGGTACTGCCAACAGTTCTACAAACCAGCCGTCCGATGCAGCGGTGGTATCGGTGAAGGGTACACGAAAAGGTCTGGCTGTTACTACAGACTGCAACAGCAGGTATGTGTATGCTGATCCTTTTTCAGGATGTATGATAGCGGTAAGCGAAGCTGCAAGGAATATTGTTTGTTCTGGTGGTGAACCCCTCGGCGTAACCAACTGCCTCAACTTCGGAAATCCCTTCGATCCGGAAGTCTATTATCAGTTTGTTCATGCGATCAAAGGAATGGGAGAAGCCTGCAAGGCATTCGATACCCCTGTTACAGGTGGTAACGTGAGTTTTTATAACCAGGGGCCGGATGGTCCGGTATATCCAACGCCTACGATCGGTATGGTGGGCGTGGTGAAAGATATCAGGAAGAAGATGACCCTCGATTTCAAAGAAGAAGGCCAGCTGATCTACCTGGTAGGACAGAGCCGGGATGACCTTGGATCTTCAGAATATCTTCATAAACTTCACGGCATCGAGTTTTCGCCTGTACCACATTTCAGTCTTGAAGAAGAAGTGCGCCTGCAGAAGGCCGTTAGTGAGCTGATCTCTTCATCACTGATCTCCTCAGCCCACGACACCAGTGAGGGTGGTTTGTTCGTCACACTTTGTGAAAGTGGATTCAACCGTTCATTAGGATTCAATGTGGATTCTAAAAAAGGTATCCGTAAAGATGCATGGCTGTTTGGAGAAGCACAGAGCAGG
The DNA here is from genome assembly GCA_024640385.1 of Sphingobacteriales bacterium. Lineage (GTDB taxonomy): Bacteria > Bacteroidota > Bacteroidia > Chitinophagales > Chitinophagaceae > Pollutibacter. Next base: position 5,492 of record JAHEFC010000130.1, on the reverse strand, counting down.
GTAGTGGTGTCTATTGACCCGGCCAATGAATCAGCTTTGCTCGAAGTTTTATCCGCCCATGGCGTTCCATGTGAAAAACTGGGAACTGTAACAAACGGGCATGTGCAGATTGACGGTGAAAACTGGGGTGATATTGAGAACTGGAAAGAACGTTATGATACTGCCATAGAACAATTCCTTGCCGGAGAATCTGCTGAATCGGCATTAACTGCAGTATAATGGACAAAAATAAAACCATCATAGTTACCGGGGCCGCCGGATTCATCGGGAGCGTGATGACGGGTTACCTGAATGAACTTGGATTCTATAACCTGGTGATCGTGGATGAATTTTCCAGGATGGATAAGGTTCCAAACCTGGAAGGGAAGAAATTCATTCATAAAATAGACCGCAAAGATCTTTTCAGTTGGCTGAAACAGAACGATCCGGAAATATCTTTTGTTTTCCACCTGGGTGCCAGAACAGATACCACCGAATTCAATTATGCCATTCACGAAGAACTGAACGTAGTCTATTCCCAGCACATGTGGACTTACTGCGCCGAAAAGAATATTCCTTTGGTATATGCTTCTTCTGCTGCTACCTACG
>JAHEFC010000130.1:0-4814 GCA_024640385.1 Sphingobacteriales bacterium | reverse complement strand
ATGAATACCATAAGGCAGAATGGCCAGTGTTATATTTCATTCGTTCAACCAGATCCGTGAAAATGGCTTTGTGAAACTGTTCCGCTCCCACAGGCCGGATTTTAAGGATGGTCAGCAACTCCGTGATTTTGTTTATGTTAAAGATGTGGTGAAAATATGTGCCTGGTTCATGGATCACCACGCGCCTTCCGGTTTGTATAACCTGGGAACAGGCAAGGCCAGGAGTTTTGAAGACCTGGTGAAATCCACTTACGCAGCCATAGACCGCGATGCTGATATCAGGTTCATAGACATGCCCGAAGATATCAGGGACAAATACCAGTACTTCACGGAAGCTGACATGCATAAGCTGATCAGTGCCGGGTATAATGAAACTTTTTATAGTCTTGAAACAGGTGTAGACGATTATGTACGTAATTATTTATCAAAGCAAAAATATTATTGATCATGAACAAGAAGATAGCGATCATAGGCGGGGGCAATCTCGGTACGGCCATAGCAGAAGGACTTGTAAAAAGCGGCTTCATGCTTCCCGAACATATCATGGTCACCAAAAGAAATATCAGTACCATTCAGCACCTTGAAAATAAAGGCATCCTGGTGAGTGACAATAACCTTGAAGCCGTAGGTTATGCGCAAACAGTTATCCTGGCAGTTAAACCTTTCCAGGTGGCAGATGTGCTGGCCGGCGTGAAGAGCAAACTCACAGACAAGCACCTGCTTGTTTCAGTTGTTACCGGTGTCACCATGGAGGAGTTACTCCATCATGCAGGGAAAAAGATCGGTGTAGTCAGGGCCATGCCTAATACAGCGATCGCCATCCAGGAAAGCATGACCTGCATTTGCACCCGGAATGTGGATGAGGTACAGTCCCAGTATGTGAAAGATATGTTCAACCAGCTGGGTAAGGTAGTGGCCATTGATGAAAAACTGATGGATGCTGCCACAGTGCTGGGTGCCTGCGGTATTGCTTATGCCCTTCGTTTTATTCGCGCCAATATCCAGGGAGGCATCGAGATCGGATTTGATTCAGTGACGGCAACACTTATCGCAGCACAAACTGTAAAGGGTGCGGCAGAATTGCTGATCCAGAACGGAAGCCATCCTGAAGCAGAGATCGATAAAGTGACAACACCGAAAGGATGCACCATCGCAGGATTGAATGAGATGGAACACCAGGGCTTCAGTTCCTCCCTGATCAAAGGGATCTCTGCCAGTTACGACAAGATCAGTTTCAGGTGATGATCACAATATCATGATATAATTTACGTTAGTATCCTGCATACTAACCCATTAAACAATTACCCCGGAACCTCCGGGGTTTTTTGTTTTTATCTGAGTATGATCTTTTCAGTCAATACTTCATCCCCGCTTTCTGTTCTCACAATATATTCCCCCCGAGGCCAGGAAAAACTGTTCACTTGTATTGAACCGATAAATGGAGCTATTGTTTTGATCTTCCTTCCATCCATGGAAAAGATCGTCACCGAAGTTCTTTTGCCTGAATGGATGACAAAATATGAAGTTGCGGGATTGGGGAAAACAGTGATCAGGGGCCTTGAATAATTTCGTCTGTCTGTATAGATGATATTCGAATAGTCTTCGTGCCCGTCTTTGTCAACTGCTTTCAATCGGTAATAGTTTTTTCCTTCTGCCGGGTTAAGATCTTCGAACCGGTACGATAAAACATTTGGCATGGCGGCAACTGTGCCGATGGATGAGAACGATCTCATATCCGTGGCATGTTCAACAACAAAATTTGCGATCTGTTTCGGAGCTGTTGCCATTTTCCAGTTGAGCATTACTGAAGCAGGTTTGTTCTCTGCAGTCCATGAATTCAACTGCACGGGCAGGAGGAGTTCGCACTGTACCATCAGTTCTGCTATGATCCAGTCACTCAGGGAAACCTGTTGCACAACAATTGAATCAACCGGTCCGTGAAAAAAAACACGCATGGCAGACTGCACCAGTGAAGTGGTTGAAGACCCTCCGTTGATGGTATTGCCTGAATTAGTGGCGCCGTTCACCGGGTCTTTAAAACTGGCCGCAACCTGTACCCCACCCAGGTACCCGCGTACAGCCTGGGCTTCCCAGTTTGGGAAGTCCCCCCTGATATTATCCACCCTCATGTGGATCTGGTTGGAATCCAGCGGGTTGTCAAGCTTAAAATATGTGTAGTTGGAACCGATTGAACTATAGGCCCTCCATACCTGGAGAGCTGCATAATTCAGGCTTTTCCATGTTGAGCTGCCAATCCGGTATAGGGGCCGGCCACTGGTCATGGTCCCCACCGTTACAGCCCTGACGATCACATACCCGCCGATCAGCCCGGTATCCCGCATAACTCCATCATTCTCACCATTCAACCATTGTGCTCCCCCGGAGGTGCATTGTCCCCGGCCTGTTGAGAAGATCAAAAAGCTTAGAATGAGTATTAAGCAGTACCGAAACATATGATAAAAAAACGCGAAATGCAGTGTGCTATTGCTTTTCACAGTTTCAACAATATTAAAAGCTTAAGATTCAGTCAATTTTTCCACAGCTGCCTGTAATTTTTTTTCAAAGGGTAATAAAGTGGTATGTTTGCATGACCTTCAGGAATTACTCCACCAGGTCTCCAGTTAACATTTGATTTATGGCAAAATACATCTTCGTTACCGGCGGGGTAACTTCTTCATTAGGTAAAGGTATTATCTCTGCGTCACTGGCTAAACTGCTCCAGGCCAGGGGGTTGAAAGTGACCATACAGAAATTCGACCCTTACATTAACGTTGACCCCGGCACACTGAATCCTTACGAACATGGCGAGTGCTACGTAACCGAAGATGGCGCTGAAACCGACCTCGATCTGGGTCACTACGAAAGGTTCCTGAATATATTCACATCCCAGGCCAATAACGTTACCACCGGTAAGATCTACCAGACTGTGATCAACAAGGAAAGGGAAGGAGCCTATCTTGGCAAAACCGTTCAGGTTATCCCTCACATCACAGACGAGATCAAACGCAGGATGAAATTGCTGGGTAATGAAGGATACGATATTGTGATCACGGAAATTGGCGGAACCGTGGGTGATATTGAAAGTCTTCCATTTATTGAAGCAGTAAGGCAATTGCAGTGGGAACTGGAAGAAGAAGACTGCCTGGTAGTTCACCTGACCCTGGTGCCTTATCTTAAAGCGGCCAAAGAATTGAAAACTAAGCCTACACAGCATAGCGTGAAGATGATGAGCGAGAATGGTGTTCATCCTGACATCATTGTTTGCCGTTGTGAAAGGCCATTATCCATAGAGCTCAGAAAGAAAATAGCGCTGTTCTGCAATGTGAAAACTGAAGCAGTGATCGAAGCGCAGGATGCGGCATCCATCTATGAGGTTCCATTGATCATGATGAGGGAAAAACTCGATGTGATCTGTCTTAAAAAACTTAATCTCACCCAGTATCACGAACCGGAACTGAGCAAATGGAAAGAGTTTCTTGATAAACTGAAATATCCCAAATCAAAAGTCAATATCGGCCTTATTGGTAAGTATATCGAACTCCAGGACGCATATAAATCGATCCTGGAAGCATTTGTTCATGCAGGCGCTATCAACGAATGTAAAGTAGATGTGATCAATATTCACAGTGAATTCATCACTGAATCCAATGTGGAAGAAAAACTTTCCAATCTTGATGGCCTGCTTGTAGCTCCGGGGTTTGGACATCGTGGCATAGAAGGCAAGATCCTGGCCGTTAAATATGCACGTGAAAATAAACTTCCATTCTTTGGCATATGCCTGGGTATGCAGATGTCTGTAATTGAATTTGGAAGAAACGTACTCAACCTGCAGGCGCATTCGACTGAAATGGATCCCCAATGCCAGGACGCTGTGATCGACCTGATGGAAGAGCAGAAAAAAGTGACGGCAAAAGGCGGTACCATGAGATTGGGATCTTATCCATGCGAGATCCAGGCGGGCTCACTAGCCGAAGCCATTTATGGAAGCAGGAGTATCAGCGAACGTCACCGTCACCGTTGGGAATTCAACAATAAATATCTTAAGCAATATGAAGAGGCCGGTATGGTCGCCAGCGGTGTCAACCCCGAAAGCAAACTGGTGGAGATCGTAGAACTGAAAAATCATCCCTTCTTTATCGGTGTTCAGTATCACCCGGAACTCAAGAGTACGGTGGAAAACCCGCACCCTTTGTTCGTCCATTTTGTAAAGGCTGCCAGGGATAATGCCGACCGTCATTCAGCAGTCAAGAATCCGCTGCTGCAGAGTGAAATGATATAGAAAGTAAAAATTCAAAAGTCAAAAGTCAAAAATGGTCTCCGGGACCGTTTTTTACTTTTGACTTTTTAGTTTTGACTTGGTTCCGGCCTGCCCTCTCAGCATGTTTTTCCCTACCTTTGCCGCTCAATTGGAAATATGAAACTTGACAGAAACTCGGTGATTGGTTTTGTGCTGCTGGCTTTACTTTTCTTTGGTTACTTCTATTATACCCGTCAGGGCCAGATCGAACTGGAACTGAAACAAAAAAGAGATCAGGATTCAATTGCCAGAATTCAGCCCAGGGTTGATCCCCAGGTGAGAGTAGCAGACTCGCTCAAAGCAGATACGCTGAATCGTAAAGCTTCTGCCGGCCAGTTCAGCAGTGCCTCATTCGGTACTGAAGAGATCACGGTAGTGGAAAATGAACTGGTAGCGATCGGTTTCACCAATAAAGGAGGCCAACCTGCTTATGTTGACATGAAGAATTACCTGTCTCCCGACAGCAACAGGGTAAGATTGTCAGGATCTGAATTTGACAAATTCTCCTACCGCGTCA
>JAHEFC010000129.1:5269-9711 GCA_024640385.1 Sphingobacteriales bacterium | reverse complement strand
CAGGTTACAGGTTGCAGGTTGCAGGTTGCAGCTCATTGACTGGAACCTGCAACCTGCTACCTGCTACGAGCTACGCCATCCTGAATTTTCTTGATCAACCGATTTACCACAAATGAAAACTTCCTGGCTTCTTCCTGCTTCATCAATATAAAACTGTTCTCTTCCAGTTTGCCCACCACTTTCTCCATTTCGGCTTCATTTTCATATACCATCAGTCGGAACGGATTTTCATAATCTTTCTGGCGTGATTCATAGATCCCCTCACTGATCCATTTCATGGTTTTTATACCTTCTTTCAGCAAGGTCACAACCCAGGAGTGACTGACCGCACCCTTACTTCCGGTGATCTCTTTCAAACTGGCCAGCGCATGTTCAAATACCTGCTGGTGGTATAGTGAAGACTGCTTCTGATAAAATGCATGGACTTCTTCCCAGTCTTTTACACGGCCGGTATGAACTGCCTTCCTGAATGATTCAAACTGTGGCGCTGGTATAAGTTGGCCTCCTATGTTTACCCATGCATTTCTTTTAGGTTTTAGAGGAAGGGCGGCAACAGCTTCATTCAGATTATCTGCTGATTGAAAATGGTTCACCAAGTGAGTGATCCCATAGAATCGAATCATGGTTACAAAAAACCCATAGGCTTTCCTGACTTTCATTAATACTACTTTACGGTCACTGTTTTCAAATCCCGGGGCCAGGATTTCCAGTTCATCCACTAAGGGATCATCATTGTCTAAGAGCTCCCTGCCTTTTTTAACATATTGTATTTTCGTTTGTTCCCCGCCGTTATCAACCCCGTACCAGGCCCTGCCGGTGAATTCTCTCATCAGTTCCAATGAAGCAAACATTTCATTCACACTGTCAGGTGCGAGATAACTGGTTTCTATCCTTTGAACTTTTTCTGTTCTTAGATCCCGGGCTCCATATTTCCATTCATTCCGGGTCAGTGCATACAGATTATACATGAACCAATAACCCGGCATCACAACCAGCCTGTTGTTTGGCACGTCGTCGCTGACCAGGCAGAACGGAATTTTAATATCCAGCTCGGCAGGATATGCGCCTTTACTGATGATGGTGAATGTTGCGAACCTTGAATTATGCTTCAGGCTTACGCTAAGGCCCGGCCAGAAACCACGACCGGCAAGTATTTCCCCATCGGCACTCCTGGAATTATGATTGGAACCAATGGTAGCCCCTGCAGCCATATTGGACTGGCCCTCAACCAGCGAAGCACATAAAAATGAATTGTTATGATGCTGTTCGTGAAAAGGGAAGATCAACGAGTTCAGCACTTCGCAGCAGGAGATGGTTGCATTATTCCCTAAATAGGAATTGATCAGCCTGGCTCCGTATTTCAACTGCGAATGGGATGCCATGATGAATCGCACTGCTTTCACCCCGTAGAATACCTTACAGCCAACGCCAATGATGCCATTCACCAGCTCGCATCCTTCCCCGATCTGGGTTGGTGCTTCCGGAGAGCTGTTGATGGTGATGTTCTTGATCTTGTTGGCCCCTTTCATATAGATATCACTGCCCATCCACACGTCTTTGATCATCCGGCAATTCTTGATCACGGTCCGGTCGCCGATCTTGCCGTAGTAACCTCTCTGATGATCAAATTTCTTTTCAGTGAATTGCATGAATTTATCCAGCAGTTTTTCATCGTTCCGGAACTTGGCCCACATATAAGCATCTCCCGGCAGCATGCCGTTGAAGGGAACAATAGCACGACCTCCATTCTCGTTACACACTTCAAGCCAGATCCGGATATTTTCTTTTTCTCCCTCTTTCACAATGCCGTTGCCGAATTTAGCCGTGCTGGTGGTGGCGAGTTCGTTTACATTCACGATCATGACTTCATTGCCAACGATATAATGCGCCATGTAATTCACATTATCGATGACCACATTGTCGCCAAAATCACAGCTCACAATAGTGCTGTTATACAAACCCACAGGTAAGCGCAGGTTCTTGAATTCCAGGAAGAAGGATTCCAGTTTCCCGATCCTGACCAGGCCGAAGAACGTGCAGTTCTTTACGAGGTCGGGATTGAAAGCGTCTGAAACCAGAATATTATTCCAGTTATCGGAACTGTTGCTGTTCCGGACCAGCATCTCAATTTCAGATGTGGTCAGTTTGCGGTAATTGATACCATTCCTGTTCTGTAAGTTGCGAAGGTGGTATTCATTTCTGCCCTTGGGTAAATATTCAGGATCAATAAATCCATAACCTATTTCGGGAATAGGTCTTTTGATAATGTTGTTCATGTTGGTTATTCTACCGTTACGCTTTTTGCAAGATTCCTGGGTTTATCCACGTCCAGCCCTTTATATACGCCAATGTAATAGGCGAGGAGCTGCAGTGGTATCACACTGATGATGGGGGCAATGATCTCGTCGGCCGCAGGCAGTTCAATGGTGTCATCTGCCAGCGAACTGATCATTTCATCGCCTTCCGTCACAATAGCAATTACCTTGCCTTTTCTTGCTTTGATCTCCTGGATATTGCTGACGATCTTTTCATGGTAAGAATCTTTGGTGGCCACAAAGATCACGGGCAGTGTTTCATCTACCAGTGCAATAGGACCGTGTTTCATCTCTGCCGCGGGATATCCCTCGGCATGTATGTAGGAGATCTCTTTCAGTTTCAAGGCGCCTTCCAGGGCTACGGGAAAATTATATCCCCGCCCGAGGTAAAGCACGTCATGAGTGTCAGCATATTTTGCTGCGATCTCTTTGATACGGTCGTTCAGTTCCAACGCGATCTCCACCTTCTCAGGAACTTCGTGCAGCTCATTCAGGAGATGGATGTATTTCTCCTGGCTGATGGTGCCTTTGGCAGCGGCGATCTTCAGCGCTACCATCATGAGTACCGTCAGTTGTGCCGTGAATGCTTTTGTACTGGCAACGCCGATCTCAGGACCAGCATGGGTATATGCACCGGAATGTGAAGCGCGTGCAATGGATGAACCTACCACATTCAATACGCCGAAAATGAATGCTCCCTGTTCTTTTGCTTTTTCTATGGCCACCAGGGTGTCTGCCGTTTCACCACTCTGCGAAATGGCCATGATGATGTCGCCTTTATGAATAACAGGATTGCGGTACCTGAATTCAGATGCATATTCTACTTCCACAGGAATGCGGCATAATTCTTCAAACACATATTCAGCTACAAGCCCGGCATGCCAGCTGGTGCCGCAAGCCACCATGATGATGCGGTTGGCATTCATCAGTTGTTCCAGGTGGTTCTCAACGCCACGCATCACGATGGTTCCTTTGTCAGCATCCAGCCTTCCCCTTAAACAATCGTAAATGGTCTGTGGCTGTTCGAATATTTCTTTCAGCATGAAATGGTCATAACCGCCTTTCTCGATGGCTGACAGTTCCAGGTCAAGTTTCTGGATATACGGCGTGATCTTTTCGTTGCCCAGGTTTTTCAATATCAGTTCATCGGGCCTGAGGATGGCCAGTTCATAATCGTTTACATACACCACTTCCTTGGTATATTCAATAATGGGAGAAGCATCTGATGCCAGGAAATGTTCATTCTTGCCAATGCCTATTACAAGAGGGCTTCCTTTACGTGCAGCGATCAACGTATCCGGATCTTCGCTGTTCAATAGAACGATCACATAGGCGCCCACCACTCTTTTCAGGGCAATGCGAACTGCTTCTTCCAGTGGACAGTGATTATTCAGCCAGATATCTTCGATGAAATTCAACAGTACTTCAGTGTCTGTGTCACTGTTGAAATGATAGCCTTTGCTTACCAGTTCTTTCTTAAGTTGCGCATAGTTTTCAATGATCCCATTGTGGATCATGGCCAGTTTGCCTGATGCGGAAAGATGGGGATGGGCATTTCTGTCGCTCGGTTCGCCATGTGTTGCCCACCGTGTGTGGCCGATGCCGATTTTTGCAGGTAATGCTTTCCCTATGAGGCTGTCTTCCATCTCCGCCACTTTGCCTTTCTTCTTGTACACATTTAATCCGGTTTCATCCAGCAATGCCACGCCCGCACTGTCGTATCCCCTGTATTCCAGTCTTTTCAAGCCTTTCAGGATCACAGGGTATGCTTCTCGATGACCAATGTAGGCGACAATTCCGCACATATTTCGTCAATTTTATGTGCATGCAAGATAGTTATTCGTAAATAATGAGATGGGTGCGGGATACTGCGGTTACGTGCGGGAGTTTGAGGTAAAGTAAAAAGTAAAAAGTAAAAAATCAAAAATGAAACCGTATCGTTTATTTAATTTTTACTTCTCAATTTTTATTTTTTTGTTTCTCACAGTAACAATCCTTTAAGAAATATATATGCGCATGAAAAATAGATCACCAGCCCGGTAACGTCCACCAATGTGGCAACAAATGGAGCAGAAGATACTGCAGGGTCGGCACCGATCTTTTTGAGCAGGATCGGAAGCATGGAGC
>JAHEFC010000129.1:0-5259 GCA_024640385.1 Sphingobacteriales bacterium | reverse complement strand
AACCCCACGGATGCGGCTATGAATATGTAATGCTGGCCGTATATATCGGGGAAGAACCTGGACCATAAAATGATCCTGAAGAATCCAATGATCCCAAGTACTGATCCCAGCATCAGGCCAGATACGATCTCTCTCCGCATCACCCGCCACCAGTCTGGCAGGCTGATCTCGCCTACGGCCATGGCCTGTATGATCAATGTGGATGCCTGGGATCCGCTGTTGCCTCCGCTTGAAATGATCAGCGGAACGAACAGGGCAAGCACAACCGCTTTTTCTATCTCATGTTCATAATATCCCATAGCCGTTGCCGTTAGCATCTCACCAACAAACAGCACGATCAGCCAGACCACTCTTTTCTTGAAGAGTTTTAAAATGGGCATTTCCAGGTATGGTTCGTCCAGGGCTTCGGTACCACCCATTTTCTGCATGTCTTCACTGAACTCCTCATTGGCCACCCACAATACATCATCGATGGTAACGATACCCATGAGTATGTCGCTGTCATTTACAACGGGAAGGGCTACACGATTATTCATCTTGAACACCTGGTTGGCCATCTCCTGGTCGTCGTTCACATGAAGTGTAATAAAACGGCCATCAACGATCTCCGCCACTTTTTTCTCGGGAGGGGAGATCAGGAACTCCCGGATCCTTACGTCATCGATCAGTTTTCCCTGTTCGTTCACTACATAGATGACATCCAGGGTCTCTACGTCTTTACCGAATATCCGGATATAGTTCAGTACTTCGGCAATGGTCCATTCCTGGTTCACCGCCAGATAGTCCGGGGTCATCAGCCTTCCCACGCTGCCCTCAGGGTATCCAAGCAGGGCCAGGGTGATCCGTCTTTCTTCCGGTTCAAGCATTTTCAAAAGTTCCCTGACCACTTCAACGGGCAGCTCTTCAAGGAATGCTGTCCGGTCATCCGCAGGCAAAGCATTCAACAATTCGGCCGTTTTCAGCGGAGGCAGGTCCTGTATCACCCTTTTCTGAACCGGGAAATCGAGGATCTTGAAGGTACTGGCGGCCCGGTTAGTGGAAAGTGAAGCAATGATCTGGACTTCATACTCTTCATAATCATTGATGAGGTCACATACATCACTGATGTTCTGGTTATTCAGGAAATCCTGTATCTCCAGTTTGTCATCACGCGAGATGACCTCTTCGAATTTTTCCTGAAGACTTAAGTTTTCCAGTTCCATAATTGGTTTGCCCCGGACTGTAAAAATACTTTTTTTGTCAGACCTTAGTCACATGATACTTCCATGTTTATTTGTTGCCGGTACCCCGGAGAAGGGCAGAGGTGTGTTTACTTCAGAAGATCTGGGTAAAATGACAGTGGTAGAGATGTCGCCCGTGATCGTAATGCCCAGGCAGGACAGGGTCTTGTTAGACAAAACATTGCTGTACCATTATATTTTTGAGTGGGGTGTGAAGCGAGACAAATGTTGTATGGCACTGGGTTACGTGGCCCTGTACAATCATTCCTATATGTCCAATTGTGAATATGAGATGGACTATGATAACAACATCATGTCCATTAAAACAGTCAGGCCCATCAAAGCAGGCGAAGAACTCACCATCAACTACAACGGTAAATGGAATAACCAGAACAAGGTCTGGTTTGATGTGAAAGACTGATCAGCTGTATTTTTTAAGGATAGTTTTCACATCTTCCTTATAATGGCCTCCAAACAGCAGGAGGTGGACCAGCAAATGATATAGCTGGAAGATATCGACCCTTTCGATATGCCCGGGCGTTAGCGGATAGGCCTCATGATAGGCCTGGTAGAAAGATTCATCGTATCCTCCGAATAACCTGGCAATGGCCAGGTCGAATTCCCTATGGCCATAGAAAACAGAAGGATCGAATATGGCTGCCTTTCCAGTCTGGTATACCATGAAATTCCCTTTCCAGAGATCTCCATGCAGCAGTGCGGGTTGTTCTTCAGGGATCAGTGAAGAGAGTTTTGCGCACATCTGTTCAGCATGATGTACGGTTTCTGCAGGGAGCATTTTGATCTTCTCTGCTTTGTAAACCAGGGGCATGATGCGTTGTGAAGAATAGAACTCGTGCCAGGTGGGGCGGCTTTCATTGAGCTGGTGCAGTTTGCCGATATAATTATCATAGTCCAGTCCGTACGCCTCACGGGTATGCCTGTGCATGGCAGCAATGGATCTGCCAAAGTCTGACCAGAAATCCGCTGCAGGAGTTCCCCTTTCCAGGTATTCCATTACCACGTAGATCTGCTGGTGAAATTTTCCGTCGAACAAAGGTCTGGGGACTTTAAGCGTTCCTGCATTGGCCAGCGTTGCCAGGCCCCGCGCTTCTTTTTCGAAAAAGTCCAGTCCGAATAAAGCGGCGTTGACTTTGATGAAAAACTTTCCTTTGGTGGTGTGCAGTATAAAGGTCTGGCTGATGTCGCCACCCGGGGCTGATTCACCATGTGTCACTTCAACAGGTTCATTGAAGAAATTGGAAAAACAACCGGTCAGGTGCAACTGAAAATTCTGATTGATCAACATGCGGTCTGGATTAGGGTAAAGATAGTTATTGTTGGTTACTCCTTTTGATCTGGTCGAGCTGGTCGTCCAGGAATTCCTTTGAATACCAACGCCCTTCGGCCATCACGCCGGATATCTTTTTTGTGTTATCAATGGACAGGAGAGGGTTTTCGTCCAGTAAGATGAGATCAGCACGGGCACCGGTTCTGATAATGCCGATATCATCCCGTTTCAAAAACCGGCCTACATTATAGGTACCGGTTTTCAATGCCTCATAGGGGGTCAGCCCGGCTTCGGTGTAATATTTCAGTTCCTCGTGTAAGGAGAAACCAGGCACATCAAAAACCTGTGGGGCATCTGAACCCAGTAAAATGTTTACTCCATAGGCATTCATATAATAGACAAGCTTTTGTCTCAGTTTGACAAATGCTATCGCTGATTCCCTGTTATAGGAAGGATCTTTTTCAATATTAGTCTTGGACTGGATCCAGCCGGCCAGGGTTTTCCTGTCTATATAAACCATTTCAGGCTCTGAAGCCAGATCTTCGGCTGTGCGTAAGGGTGAGAACCATCTTTGAGAGAGTGCTTCGGTTGGCACAACCCATATTTTATGCTGCTTCAGGTCGTTCATTAGTTTTGGTATGACTGAAGTATCTGCATGATCTGCGATATTCATACCGAAAGGACCGATCTCTTCAGGTTTCATATGTTCAATACCGCTGACCATGGCTTCAATAAAACCATCCATATGATCGATAGTGGCATAGCCGGAAGAAATCGCCAGCCAAACACCAACATCGGCTGATACATGTCCTGCAAAAGGGATCTCCTCTTCCCTGGCTGTTTTTACAATGGCCAGGAATATTTCTTTGGAAAGGCCGGGATGAAGTTTTAAGAAATCATAGCCCAGGTGTTTTTGCTGAATGACCATGGCGGCGGCCTGTTCCGGGGAAGCCACTGATTTCCCGCTGAAAGAAGGGCCCGAGGTATAGATCCTGGGTCCCATGATGCTCCCGTCTTTTACTTTATCCCGGAGTTCAATATGAAGCGGATGTCCGAGCATGCCCCTGATGGTGGTGACTCCATTGGCGAGGAAGAGTTTAAGCACGGTTTTCATGGGTTCGATATCACCAACCGGGGGTATATGAGCATGCATTTCTGCCAGGCCGGGTATAAGGAATTTCCCGGTACAGTCGATGACCTTATTATCGCTGGAGATCTTTTTTTTGGTAGTGGGTTTGATGGAAATGATCCTGCCATCCCGGATCGTGACCATCTGGTCGGGAATGATCATCTCCTTGTTCATGGGGATCACGTTCACATGCGTGAAAATGAAATCGCCACCCTGTGCCTTTATCAAGTTTGAAGCGGCTAAAAAGGTCAACAACAGGAAGATGGATCGCATATTGATTTTTACACCTAAAAGTTAATTCATTTTTGCGGATCAGGGTAATTCGAAGGCTTCCACATAGATGCCATGCAGGATGTGCCAGACCAGGTAATGCCCAACCCTGACCGACAGCGAAGCGAAGAATCCATATTTACGGAAATACCAGGCTTGCAGGAAATTCATGGCAAAACCTGAAACAGTGGAATAGATCCTGAACCATAATGCTCCTTCCGGGAATTGGAGGATGGGTTCCACCAGGGATGTAATGATAGCGATGGCAATGAATATGGGGAAATGATATTTTTCGGGAGTGAACCTGGTGACTGGAAGCATTATCAGTGTGAAGGGCAATAGCCTATAAAAGACTTCCATGTAAATCGCACCATTGATATAAAGGAATACAGAGTAGGGGAATGGCTGCAGATAGGGAGGGAAACTAGTGTATGGCTGGGGATGTTGCAGCACGCGGACGAATATAATATCCAGCATACCGAATAACAGGCCTGCAACAACCGGGATCAGGAATCTGTTCCTGTTCCCGATAGTAAGGTCAATGGGCTGTGGAAATCCCGCCTGCTTTTGAAAAAACAGTAAGATGGCGACCAGTACCACCAGTAAGGTTTCGATATTGTCAACATGCCTTACCTCGCAACTTCTGATCATCATGAAGTAAGAATACGCATTGGCCGCTATTGCCCAGAAAGTCACAAATAAAAAAGCCGTCCAGCCCGGCCTGTTAGAGAATGCGTTCATAGCCGCAAAGTTATCGGGGCATTAATAACGGGTTCACCACATAATGATGTGAAAAAAACATTTATCCATGGTGTTTTACACATGGAAGAGAAAGGGGTTTGATGTTATTTGCTGTAACAAGTCTGAACAGACTAAGGGGTTGAAAAAAGGATGTCTTACCTTTGCCGGCAGATATCACCTTAAAAAACGCTTTATGTCGCAAGACCTTTTTCAAAGTCCGGATTATTATGCCTTAGACGAATTACTAACGGAAGAACATAAAATGGTCAGGGATTCCGTAAGGAATTACGTGAAAAAAGAAATTTCGCCCATCATTGAAGACTATGCGCAGAGGTCGGAATTTCCGCAGCAGATCGTGAAACAACTGGGGGAGATGGGCTGTTTCGGTCCAACTGTGCCGGTCGAATATGGTGGTGGCGGACTGGATTATATCAGTTATGGATTGATGATGCAGGAGTTGGAGCGTGGGGACAGCGGTGTTCGGTCAACGGCATCTGTGCAGGGTTCTCTGGTGATGTTTCCGATCTATGCCTATGGCAGCGAAGAGCAGAAGCGGAAATATCTTCCTAAACTGGGCAGTGGTGAATGGCTTGGGTGTTTCGGGCTAACAG
>JAHEFC010000432.1 GCA_024640385.1 Sphingobacteriales bacterium | reverse complement strand
AACCTGCATCAACAGCAACAGCACAGAAGCCGTTAAAATATTCTTTTTCATACAAATTCTTGTTGTGTAAAGTTAACCCCACCCCCTCGCAAAGAGTAAATTTAACCGTTCAATTTGGGCAGTTATTTCGGGCTAACTTATGTATTGAAAGCCTTTTCAAATAAAAGCAATGGATTTGACCCGGAATGATGACTGTTGTCATAAGTTAGCTTGATTTTAGTCAGGGATAAATCTTATTTTTGTATCCTACCCAATCAGGATGCGTATACTGGTATTGATATTTGCACTTGCATCGTTCACGTCTTCCAGGGCACAGATGCCATATTACCCTGGCACTATGAATTATGCCCAGGGGGGCGCATCCCCTTATTTCAGTTCAATAAATGACAGCAATGCAGTAAAAAAGAAATGGTCTCTACACAAATATGGCGGGATCTCGATTGGGTATAGTTTTTTCAACGGAGGTAGTGCATCAGTTTTTTCGGCTCCCATAGGTCTTCAGTTAAATCGCCAGTTGAACAATAATGTATTTGCTTTCGCTGGTATTTCGGCTGCACCCTCATATGTGAATTTTTCCCGTTCTTTCATGAATGCAGACATCAAAAAATATACTACCAACAGCCTGGGCATGTATTCAAGAATTGAAGCAGGGTTGATGTATATCAGTGACGACAGAACTTTCTCCATATCGGGAAGCATAGGGGTAGAAAGAAACAGTTACCCCGTTCATCCTTATTATAACAGGACCAGCTTACCAAAACAGCAACCGCTGAAATAGGTCTAGCTTTTTACGCATCCGGTTTCCTAACAAACATACCTGCATAATACTTACGATAGGCATATCCTAAAAACAGATTTGGCCCCATTAAGAAAACGCCCATCAACCATCCTGAGGGTACTAAAATGGTATGAAACAGTAATACATTCAAGCTGATCGGGAAGAGTACTACTGCTGAGAACGGCGCGTACCGGTCAATGATCAGCGATATTCCTCCCAGGATCTGGATGGTTTTCATCATGGGATAAATATAACCCGTACCCATGAGGCCTGCTTTCAGATCCGCTGCAGCACCAGTGTGCATGGGCTGGTAGGGAATAAAATGCAGGAAATAGTCCAGGCCGAACACCAGGTAGATCAAGCCAAGCAGGATGCGGAAGATCAAAGTTGCCTTCTTCATATAAGCGTAAATCTATGACCTAAAACGGGTTTAGGGTATACTTTGTCTTTTGTTTTCTCCATTTGTATAATTCCGTTCTATAAGCTTTGAATTCAAAATTAATTGAGAGAAATTGGCAGGGGATATCAAATTAATCCCCATAATGAGAAATTTCAATGTCAGGAAATTGTTATGCTGCTCTCTTCTGCTGCTCGCAGCAGGCACCTTGCCTGCACAAAAAAATGGCGACCTGAACAAAGTGCTGAAACATACCTACAACCTCACTCCAGTTCCAATAAGAGATACTCAATTCTTCGAAATGCATTCCGTATTACAGAAACATGGACCGGATGGCACGATCACAGCTACGGATACATATAATCTTTTTCTGCGTTGCGTACCATCCCCTGATCCAAAAAAAGGAGACGAATACACCTGCCTGAAATTCACGGTCAGTCGCAATAATGCGAAGGAACTATCCATTCCCGCCCTGGTCAACTGGAAATATTACTATCGTTGGGATTCAACCCATTTAGACAGCCTGGGCCAGGTATTCGGGATAGATCATGCAAAATTTGAAGGCATAAAAGATGAAACCGGAAATGAGCTTCCCGTTGAAAACAGGTATCACGTGTATAATGCGTTTATCGACTTCCATGCCATGGGTGTTTTTGCAGGAAGAACTCCGGGAGACAGTGGGATTCAATCGCTCCGTCATATTGGCGACCGGGTAGTTCATATAGCATCATACAGTCAGCCCCCGGTAAATCTCGGGGAGGGTATCGCTAAAGGTTCTTATTTCCGGAACGGAGAAATAACCCTGTATTTCAAAGGACTTGGCCTGGTAAATAACAAGAACTGTGCAGTAATCGAATACGATTCCGGTAAAAGTTCTTTTTTGATGCTGACAAAATTTGGTGGAAAAGAAATGCCCACTAAAGGCAGCTCTCATTATTGGGGAGATATCTACAAGGATCTTTCAGGAGGCTGGATCCAAAAAGCTGTACTGCACGAACTGGTGGTCAGTGAAACAACTGTGCCGGGAATGACCAACAAGGTGAGTGTGGTGGTAGAGAGAACCATAGACATCCGCAACGTCAAAAACTAGATCCTATGGATTAACTTAAATACTGTTACATTTAGTTAATCCTTAAAATGTATGACTAGGGCAATCCTGGCGCTATTAATATTTGTACTTTTCCTCATTACCCCCGGGGGATCTGAAACATCTGTAAAAATAAATGCATATACCCAGAGGCAGTATATTTCCTGTGCCCCTGTTGAATCTTTTTCCCTCGATAAACTCCCGAGGATCAGGCATCCACGATTAATCTATCCCGATGAAAAAACGGTCTATCCTGTTGCTGTTGCCAATAACAATACTGTTGCTGCAGGCAAGCTAAAAAACAAAGTGCTGGAACTGTACTTAGAGGCAGTATGGAGTGATTTTTATCCTGAAGGGAACAAACGCCCCGGTCTCAGGATGGTCACCCTGAGGGAAAAAGGAAAAGCGCCTTCCATACCGGCGCCATTGATCCGTGTAGAAACCGGCACCCGGATCCATGCCATTCTTCATAATACACTGTTAGATTCAACGGTAACATTTTTTGGGTTGCAGAAACGACCTTCTACCCAACACGACAGTATATTATTAAAGCCCGGAGAAACCAAAGAGATCAGTTTTGATGCGGGTACGGCCGGAACTTATTTATATGGCGTATATATAAAAACGGAACGTGACCAGGAAGAACAGCAATTAGGAGGGGGCTTTATCATTGACCCCAAAGGCGGATCAAAGCCCGATCGTGTTTTCGTTATCAATAATTCCGGTTATTATATAGACACCGCGCTTTTTAAATTTGGATACCTCGAATCTTTGACCATTAATGGCAGATCATGGCCCAATACCGAACTGATCACACCATCAGTGGGCGACACGGTTCGCTGGAGAGTGATCAACAGTTCGATCCGGACCCACCCCATGCATCTTCATGGATTTAATTTTACTGAACTATCGCTTGGATCTGCACTTTCTGATAGTATGTTTAAACCGGGATACCAGCCCAGCATTGTAACACAAAACATGCCCGGGCAAACCACGATGAGCTTGAAATGGGTGGCGACCCGTCCCGGGAATTGGTTATTTCATTGTCATCTATCTTTTCATGTTACTCCAGACATACGATTACCTGGTGCAGCCGAACTTGACCAGCCCAGTGAAAGGCCCCATATGGCAGGACTGGTGGTTGGCATAAGTATTCAACCCGGACCCAGCGACCTGATTTCAAAAGGACCCGCAAAAGAATTCTCGCTGTATGCTGATCA
>JAHEFC010000128.1 GCA_024640385.1 Sphingobacteriales bacterium | reverse complement strand
ATAGGTTACATCAATGCCCACGCGTTTGTAGTACTCCACCAGTTTTCTGCGATAGCTTTCGTTTCCCGCGCTATGACTATATTCAAGCACTTTGATGTCAGCATGTCTCACCGCATCCAGTATGGCCGGGGGAGTTTCGATATCAGGCTGACCAATGTTGAGGTGATACACCCTGATCCCCTTCTTCTTGGCAGCTTCTGCGTAGGGAACCAGTTTGCGAATGGGTGAGGGAGGCATTAATTGCCCTCTTTCCGAAACTTGTAACATGCTGCAAAGGTAGGTAAGCGGGGAAATTGAATTTTATTTTTTCAATTTTTTCATTTTTATGCTTATTTTTTGAGTCATTCAATACACTATCATGAGAAAGTTCACCCTGGCTGCGTTATTCCTCGTCTTCATTCTGGCTGTAAACGCGCAAAAAAAAGCATATGACCGCCTCGACCTTTTTGAGAAAGAAGATCCGCTGGTGATCAACTTGAAAACTGATATGAAAGATATCCTGAACAAGAAACCCAATGACAGGTATATCTATTCCGACATAAAATTCTCACAGGGAGACTCAGTAATGGAGGGTAAAGTCAATATAAGGGCACGTGGAAAATTCCGGAAAGGGTACTGTAGTGTGCCGCCGCTTAAATTCGACTTTGATACAACAACAGGATCACTTCGCGGCCTTGGCAAATTGGATATGACAGTTCAGTGTAAAGTGGGCAGAGATTTTGAGCAGGGACTTTTCAAGGAATATACTGCTTACAGGATGTACAATGCGCTTACCGATAAAAGCCAGCATGTGCGCCTTGTTCGATTAACCATTGAAGATGCTGAAGGAAAGAGAAAGCCCGTGGAAATTCCTGGATTCTATATTGAAGACTTTGATGTCACGTCTAAACGCAATGCCTGCAAAGAAGTGAAGATCTCAAAATTGCATACCGAGAATACGGACAGAAAACAGATGACCATGGTGGCTATGTTCGAATTCATGATCGGAAATACAGACTGGTCAATACCTGCCAATCATAATATCAAGCTGATGCAGGACAGTGCCAACAATACTGCCAAACCCTATGCGGTGGCATATGACTTCGATTATTCAGGACTGGTGAATGCTGAGTATGCAGTGCCTGATGAAATGCTGGGAACTACTTCGGTGACTGAGAGGGTCTATCGCGGATTCCCGCGTGAACTGGCAGAGCTGAGGGAAATGGCCAATCTTTTTATCGAGAAGAAAGATGCCATGTATGCTGAGATCAAGAATTCGAAATTCCTGAACGACAGATCAAAAAAAGAGATGATCGATTTTCTTGAACCTTTCTTTAAAGACCTGGCTGACGACAGGAAGCTAAAAACCAACTTTATAGATAACGCAAGAATGAACTGATAAAACAAGTGCTAAAAAAATAACCCCTGGAATTCCGGGGGTTATTTTTTATGATTTATAACTATTGTTATTGTGCTTTCGGAACTACTTCGCCAGTGATGGTGATGGCAAACGGAGCATCAGCACCCTTTACCCTTACATAGATCTCTTTGCTGAAAGGTCCTGCATTTGCGGCATTGAAACCTGCAGTGATCTTGTCAGTAGCGCCTTTCGCAATAGGAGCCTGTGGCCATTTTGGTGTAGTGCAACCGCAAGATGCAGTAGCTGTTTCGATGATCACGTTAGACCCGGTAATGTTAGTGAATGCAAAATCGTGTGTAACTGGAGTGCCCTGGGGGATCTTGCCAAAATTGTATTTTGTTTCTTTGAATTTGATGAACTCTTCAGCTTTCTTTCCTGAAGCAGCCGGAGTTGCAGGAGCCTGGGCAAATACTGGTACAACAAAAAGTGCAACGATAAAGGTCAGTAAGATTCTTTTCATATCTGTCAGTTTACATTTTTTAATAAGGAAACAGAGTTGTTACGGGGAGCGGTCTGTTCGTGCAGTCGCCAGACATTTCCCTTTATCACCAGGGTTTTCATTTGTCCTTTGTTATAGAAAACGGTGATCGTTTTTTCAAATTGCCCTTCACTGGCGGCGTTATAGCCTACTTTGATCTCAGTATCCTTTCCGGCACCCACTGCTTCTTTACTCCATTCCGGGGTGGTACAGCCGCAAGATGCCTGCACATTTTCGATAACCAGGGGTTCTTTACCGGTATTGGTAATAATAAAATTGTGTGTGACGGGTTTACCCTGAGGTATTCTCCCAAAGTCATAAGCCGTTTCTTTTGCAACCAGCACTTCGGGCACTGCTTCGGCCGGTTTTGCCTGGCCTAAAGCGATGGAAGTGACGATCAGGGTTAAGATTGAAAGAAACGTTTTTTTCATTTGTACTTTTCGATACCTCTAACGTACTACAAATCTACATATTGTCATAGAATATCAAAGCCGTAAAAACTTTCTGTTTTTGCTGTTTTCCCCCTATTTAATTGGTTTTTAACACAGTCTGCCGTAGTGTACCCCTTATGGCAGCCTGAATATTAACATTTCCTAATGAAGTTATTGACCTTCAGGGGAGATGCGATCAAAGTCACCCTGTTAAACCATCTAAATTTCTTAGGTTTGCCTCCATGAACGATGCCATATCAAACGAGTTGCTCGCTGAAAAGCTTTCATTTGAAGCGTTCAGGGAACAGGTTCTTAAAGATTACCGCCTGGCTTGCGAAAGCCGGGAAGCCAGTCTGCTGGGTAGAAAAGAGGTGTTGACCGGGAAGGCCAAGTTTGGCATTTTCGGCGACGGTAAAGAAGTTCCCCAGGTGGCTATGGCCAAGTTTTTCAGGCCTGGCGACTTTTACAGCGGTTATTACCGGGACCAGACTTTCGCCTTTGCAACCGGCACCGCATCGGTGACTGAATTTTTTGCGCAGCTTTACGCGGATCCTGATATAGCCCATGACCCCCACAGCGGTGGAAGGCAGATGAATTCCCATTTCGCCACTCCTTTTATTGACGGTAACGGGAAATTCCTGGACCTGGTGAACAGGAAAAATATTTGTGCTGGCATGGCCCCTACGGCCGGCCAGATGCCCAGGTCTCTCGGACTTGCGTTTGCATCAAAACTGTTCAGAAAAACGCCTGGTATCAAAGAGATCGATACATTATCCAATAATGGCGACGAAGTTTGCTTCTGTACCATCGGCGATGCATCCACCAGCGAAGGCCATTTCTGGGAAACAGTAAATGCGGCTTCAGTGCTGCAGGTCCCCCTCGCGATCTTTATATGGGACGATGGATACGGCATTTCTGTTCCCCGAAAATACCAGACAGCCAAAGGATCTATTTCAGAAGCGCTAAAGGGTTTTCAAAAAAAAGACGACAGCAACGGACTGCTTATTTATAAGGTAAAAGCATGGGACTATGCTGGTATGTGTGAAGCATTTGAAGATGGTATTCAGAAAGCACGGGATAAGCATATTCCGGTACTGTTTCATGTAGAAGAAGTGACGCAACCCCAGGGTCATTCAACATCCGGCAGTCATGAACGGTATAAAACACCTGAAAGGCTTGAATGGGAAAGAAACTGGGATTGTATCCGGAAGATGAGGGAATGGGTGATCGAGAATATGCTGGCAGAAGATGAAGAACTGATAGATATAGAACATGATGCCAAACAATTCGTGCGTCAATGCAGGGAAGATGCCTGGGACAGCTTCCATGCCCCCATCCGTGAAGAAGTGGCAAAAGTGATAGAGATCATCAACAATATGATTGCTGCAACAGAAGAAAATGAAAAGCTGAATGATCTGGTGGAGGAACTAAAAGCAAATCGCGAACCATTGCGACGCGATATTTTTAAAGCATTGAGGAGGGCTATTAATTTCTCAAAACCAGAACATCATTCCGCTGCCAAAGCCTACTACGAATTGCTGCAGAAGGAGAGTGAGCAGCTGTATAACACCCATCTTCATTATGAAGGTAATGGCGCTGCCAGGGATGTGAAGTCAGTACATCCGGACTATGCCGCGGATGCACCTATGACAAATGGCTATGAAGTGCTTAATCGTTATTTCGATCAGTTGTTTGCAGCAAATCCTCTTGTATTTGCATTTGGTGAAGATGTAGGCAAGATCGGTGACGTGAACCAGGGCTTCGCAGGTTTGCAGGATAAGTACGGAGAGAACAGGATCTTCGATACAGGTATAAGGGAACTGACTATTATTGGGCAGGGTATTGGAATGGCCATGCGTGGACTCAGGCCCATTGCCGAAATTCAGTATATCGATTACCTTTTATACGGTCTGCAGCCATTGAGCGATGATCTGGCCACGCTGCAGTTCAGAACTGCAGGACGCCAGGCGGCACCGCTTATTGTCAGAACAAGAGGCCACAGGCTCGAAGGGATATGGCATTCAGGTTCGCCTATGGGTATGATCATTAACTCATTGCGGGGAATTCATGTATGTGTTCCCAGGAATATGGTGCAGGCAGTTGGAATGTATAACACTTTGCTCGACAGCTGTGAACCGGGCCTCATCATAGAATCTCTGAATGGCTATCGCTTAAAGGAAAAACTTCCTTCTAATTTAATGGATATCCGTGTTGCCCTGGGTGTGCCGGAAGTGATCAGGGAAGGCAACGAGATCACCCTTGTTTCTTACGGATCAACATTGAGAATTGTAGTGGAAGCAGCAGAAATATTGGATGAACTTGGGATAAGCTGTGAAATCATAGACGTTCAAACACTGCTTCCTTTTGATACGGGACATATCATCCTTGAGTCTTTAAAGAAAACCAGCAGGATCTGTTTTATTGACGAAGACGTTCCGGGAGGTGCTGCCGCCTATATGTTCAATAAAGTAATGGAAGAGCAGGGTGGTTACCGTTGGCTCGATGTGAGCCCCAGAACCCTGACAGCAAAAGCGCACAGACCAGGTTATGGCAGTGATGGGGATTATTTTTCAAAACCCAATACAGAAGATATCATCTCTGTAGTAAAGGAGATGATGGCGGAATAAGCGATCATGCCAAAAATCTTTTTTCCCATTCTGGCTTTGGCAGCCAGCAGCTTTCTTTTTTGCCAAACCATTTATACCTGTGGTCCGAAATGAAATTGTATACGGCATCCCTGACGAATGGCGGCACGATGATAAATACGTACAGAACAGGCCATAACCCGCCCAGTAATTTAAGCACTCTCAATGCAGCCGTGGACCCGGTATAAATCTTCCCGTTTTCCTCAATGATGAAGGATTTATAATGATGAGAGGGAAGCTCATTTTCCAATAACATTTTCTGCCCTGCTTCACCCTGCAGGGAAGCAAACTGGAAGACCTCCTTTCTGTCCCTTTTCAAAACAAACTGCACTGCGCCTGTACACAGATTGCATACCCCATCAAAGTATATGACGGGCGAGGCTTCCATTTATTTAAGGTTGTGGAATACTTTCTGAACGTCTTCGTCCTGTTCCAGCCTGTCTACCAGTTTCAGCACATCCTGGGCTTCTTCTTCACCCAATTCAACCGTATTCAGGGGTATCCATTCCAGTTCCGAACTCAGGGGAGTGAGTTTTTTGTCTTCAAGTGCTTTTTGCATCTTACCAAAATCGGCAAAACCGACCCTTAGAACGATCACTTCATTGCCATCTTCGTCTGTGCTTTCGCCCATCTCTTCCAGGCCTGCATCGATCAGTTCAAGTTCAAGTTCTTCTATATTGAGACCTTCAGGTTTTAATTTGAACACACCCATTTTTGCGAACTGGAAACTTACACTGCCGCTGTTTCCCAGGGTGCCATTGCCTTTATTGAAATGAGACTTTACATTGGCCACAGTTCTTACGTGGTTATCAGTTGCTGTTTCAACGAGGATGGCAACACCATGAGGGCCATAGCCTTCGTACAATATCTCATCATAGTTGGCCATTTCCTTTCCTGAGGCTCGTTTGATCGCGGCTTCCACGCGGTCCTTAGGCATATTGACTGCCTTGGCGTTCAACATGCACCTTCTCAGGGCTGGATTCGTATTGGGATCAGGCCCGCCTGCTTTAACTGCAATAACAATTTCCTTTCCGATCCGGGAAAACTGTTTCGCCATCTTGTCCCACCTGGCGAACATGGTGGATTTTCTTACTTCAAATATGCGACCCATATTAGCAATTTAGCGCTGCAAAGGTAGGTAAAATCAGGCTGCATTTTGCAGGTTACAGGTTACAGGTCGCAGGTTGCAGGGGGAATAAAAAAAGGTTAGTTTCCTAACCTTTGAAGATCTTATCTGCAACCTGTAACCTGCAACCTGCAACCTGTAACCTGTAACCTGCAACCTGTAACCTGTAACCTGCAACCTGCTAATTGAAGTCTTTAGCCTTAGGAAGGATCTCACCCGGATTATGGAGCTTGCTGCGCTTCCTGCTGTATAAGAAATATACCAGCAGACCTACAGCCATCCAGCCAAATGCGAATTTGAGTGTACGACCATCGATCGCGACGATCATGCCCAGGCAGATCACTGCACCAAGTATGGGAACCAGCGGAACCAACGGAGTTTTAAATGGTCTGACCATTTCCGGATTCTTCCTCCTCATGATCCAGACACCCAAACTCACCAGAACAAAGGCGAACAGGGTTCCAAACGAGGTAAGGTCTCCGGCAACATGGCCCGGAACAAAGGCTGCAAATGCACCCACAAATAAAAACAGGATCCAATTGGCCTTATAAGGGGTTTTGAATTTTGGATGAAGTTCACCAAATGCCTTAGGGATCAGCCCGTCATTGGCCATGGTATAGAATATCCGGCTCTGGCCCATCAGCATCACCAGTATTACTGATGAAAAACCCGCAAGGATAGCTACAGTAACAGCCGTTGCTAACCATCCGTAGCCTGTCATGAATGTAGAAATGGCATAAGCTACTGAAGCTTCCCTTCCTTTTTCCGGATCAACAAAATCCTGCCAGTTGGCTACACCGGTCAGCACATGTCCAAACAGTATATAAAGTATGGTACATACCACCAGCGAACCTAGTATGCCTATTGGCATATCCCTTTTGGGATTTTTGGCTTCCTGCGCGGCGGTACTTACCGCATCAAATCCTATGAATGCGAAGAATACAATGGCTGCACCTCCGAGTACGCCACCCCATCCGTGTTTAAAGAACCCGTCGTAATTCACCAGTTCCTTTCCTGCCGCATCAAGAACCGGTTTTGTTCCCTCGGGGATGATATAAGGAGTGTGGTTTTCAGGTTTCATAAAGTTCCAGCCTACCGCAATAAAGATCAGAACGATGGCCACTTTAATGAACACGATCACTGCATTGACCATGGCGCTTTCCTGGGTACCCTTGATCAGCAGTAGCGTCAATAATAATAATATGACGAGAGCGGGGGCATTGATGATGCCGGAATGCAGCACACCGGCAGAATCCGTGAAGCTTTCCAACGGCGAGTGGCACCATTCATAGGGGATCCTTCCTCCCAGTAACTTATTAAGGTATTCGCTCCAGGCAATGGATACCGTTGCGGCACCCAATGCATACTCCATGATCAAAGCCCACCCTATGATCCAGGCTATCATTTCACCCATGGTTACATAGGAATATGCATAGGCACTTCCCGCAATGGGGATCATGGCAGCGAATTCCGCATAACATAGCCCTGCAAAAGCACATCCTACCGCAGCGATAATGAAAGATATGGTCACTGCCGGTCCGGCAGCCTGACCAGCCGCAGCTGCAGTTCTTACAAACAATCCGGCACCGATAATGGCACCAATACCTAATGCTACCAGGTTGCCAGCGCCCAGGGTTCTCTTCAATCCTTTTTCCTGATCCCTGGTGTGCGCGAGCATGGCCTCAAGATCCTTAGTTCTGAATAAACTCATATGCTTTTATAAATGTGGTCTGTAATAGAATTCGGAAAGATAAAGAATTCCGCATTTCACCATCCATCTTTTTGATAAAATGCAGGAGGGTGCAGAGACATGAACAGTAACATAAATGGTTTATATTGCGACCTATGCAAAAAGGTAACCGTTTAACGATCTACATTCTCCTTTCCATGGTGATTGGTGTGGTCATTGGTTACATGATCCATATCAATTCGTCTACCGAATTCATTACCAGCATTTCATCGAAATTCAAGTTACTCACCACCATATTCCTCAGGTTGGTTCAAATGATCATTGCACCCCTGGTTTTCTCTACCCTCGTGGTGGGTATTGCCAAACTGGGTGATCTCAAAACCGTGGGCAGGGTGGGAGGCAAAGCACTGCTATGGTTCATTACTGCATCTTTGCTGTCGCTGCTGATCGGCATGTTCTGGGTCAATCTCCTGCATCCGGGAACCGGGTTCACTCCAGGGGCCGGCGACCTCAGTGGGGCGAAAGATGTGTTGGGTAAAACGAATGCGTTTTCGCTGAATGATTTTGTTACCCATCTTTTCCCGAAAAGCATATTCGAAGCCATGGCCACCAACGAGATCCTTCAGATCGTGGTGTTCTCCATATTTTTCGGCGTTGCCATGGCTCATATCGGCGAACGCGCAAAATCGATCATACATGCCCTGGATACCGTAGCCCATATCATTCTTAAAATGGTGGGATATGTGATGAATTTTGCGCCACTGGGTGTATTTGGCGCCATCGCTGCCGTGGTGGCCACTTATGGCATTGAAAGCATTCTGGTGGTATACATAAAATATTTCGGAGCCTTCCTGGTGGGCATATTCTCACTATGGGTGCTCATGCTTTTAGTGGGATACATGATCCTGGGAAACAGGCTGTTTGAGCTCATCAAGCGTATCCTGAATCCGCTGGCCATCGCCTTCAGCACCACCAGCAGTGAAGCCGTATTTCCCAAACTGGTGGAAGAACTCGAAGCCTTCGGATGTAAGAATAAGATCGTTGCATTCATTCTGCCCCTGGGGTATAGCTTTAACCTCGACGGCAGTATGATGTACATGACCTTTGCCAGCATATTTATTGCCCAGGTATACAATGTGCCGCTTGATCTGCCTACACAACTCACTATGCTTCTGGTACTCATGCTTACCAGCAAGGGTATTGCCGGTGTGCCAAGAGCTTCCCTGGTTGTTGTTACTGCAACCTGTGCCATGTTCAATATACCACCGGAAGGCATTGCCCTGATCCTGCCCATAGACCATTTCTGTGATATGTTCAGGTCAATGACCAATGTGATAGGCAATGCCCTGGCAACAACAGCAGTAAGTAAATGGGAAGGTGAACTGATCAATCCCCATGAATTGATTACAGAAGAAGAATTATAACCAATTGAAATGCAGGTATTATTAGAGATAGGTTTTGGTGATCTGTTGAATCCTGAGTTCTACATCCAGAATGGAGGATTATGGCTTTTCCTGTTCATTGTTTTTGCTGAAACAGGGTTGTTTGCCGGATTCTTCCTTCCCGGCGATTCCCTTCTCTTCGTGGCTGGCATTTACAGCTCAGAACTGGCTGCAGAAGTTGGCGGCGTAGGGCACGAATTCACCGACCTCCTCATTGTCACATTACTTGTGGTTATCGCGGGTGTGATAGGAAACATGGTCGGTTACTGGTTCGGTGCTAAAAGCGGACCATATCTTTTTAAGCGAAAAGACACGCTGCTATTCAAGAAAAAACACCTGTATACCGCCAAAGAGTTTTACGACAAACACGGCGGTGGTGCTATCATATTTTCCAGGTTCATTCCCATCATCAGAACATTTGCTCCCATCATCGCTGGTATTGTAGAGATGGACAAGAAGAAATTCGCCTTTAATAACATTATTGGTTGTATTGCCTGGGCGGTATCCCTGCTTTTCACCGGGCA
>JAHEFC010000431.1 GCA_024640385.1 Sphingobacteriales bacterium | reverse complement strand
AAGAGAGATTCACTTCAAAACCAAATGGGCGGGCGAACATCCCCGTGGTAAATGCAAGTTTCTCCCATTTATTTTCCCAGTATCGGCCCCAGAAATCCCGAATGAATACGCCACGTTCAGTACCATCAAACTGGAACACGAATTGCAACTGGTTTCTGTTGGCCTGGTCAGTTTTGGCATAATCAAACCGGATACGGCCCCGCCTTAACATGAAACGATTATCACTGTTGGGAGGAAATGCTCCACCACTGTAGATAGTTGCCGCTCCTTTTTCCGAAGCTACCTGGAACTGGGGCTGCATATAACCGGAAATTCTAATATGATTATAGCGGTCGATCGTTTTATATGTAGTTTTGCCGATCTCTTTTGTAGTATCGATCATGTCCATAAGAAATTGTGCATCAGACGTATTATATATTAATAATACTATTACTAAGAATCCAATCTTCCTGATAAGTGACCACATGATCTCATTCCCGATTTGAACGCAATGTTAAGAAATCATTAACTGTCTGGCTGGAAAAAATTCCCCCTTCAGACAAGTCTATTTTTGCCGGAAATTCCAGAGATGGCTTTTAATACATTTCTCAAGATATTCCTGCCGAAAGACAGGGTATTTTATTCCTTATTTGAAGACTCCAGCGAACGCGTTCTCCTGATGTCTACCACACTCAAGCAACTTGTCAATGAGGTTGATACGGCAAAAAGAAAAACGATCATGGCCAATATCGAAGACCTGGAGCACCTGAACGATGAAGCTACTCACAAGATCTTCACCGAATTAAGCAGGAATTTCATCACACCGTTCGACCGGGAAGACATCCATTACCTGGCCACCGCACTGGATGATGTAGCTGATCATATTTATGCAGCGGCAAAAAAGATCATGTTCTATCATATTCACCAGGATGATTACGGGTTAAGCAAGTTTGCTGAACTGATTGAGCAAAGCGCAGAGCAGGTTTGCCTGGCAGTAAAAGAATTGAGGAACATGAAGAACCTTCGCCAGATCACAGAAGCCATTGTAAAAATAAACAGCATTGAAAACCAGGCCGATGACCTGTTCGACCACAATATTGAAAGGCTGTTCGCTGAAGTGCAGGACGCCAAAGAAGTGATCAAGATGAGGGAGATCTACCAGGTAATGGAAGATGCGACGGACAAATGCGAAGATGCGGGCAACGTGATCGAGTCTATCATTATTAAATACGCGTAAACGTGACGCTCTTAGTAGTTATCATTATACTGGCTCTGATCTTCGATTACATCAATGGTTTTCACGACGCGGCCAACTCCATTGCCACTATAGTTTCAACCAAGGTGTTGACTCCATTCCAGGCCGTACTCTGGGCTGCTTTCTTCAATGTAGTCGCATTCTTCATTTTCAAGGACCATAACGTTGCCAATACAATTGCCAAAACAGTGCATGCTGATGCCATAACATTACCGGTTATTCTGTCCGGTCTTATTGCGGCCATCATCTGGAACCTGCTTACCTGGTGGTTTGGAATACCATCATCTTCATCCCATACACTTATCGGCGGCTTTGCGGGTGCTGCCATTGCCCATGCAGGTATCCACAGTATAGAAATGGAGAAGATCACTAAAACCTTATCATTCATTTTTATTGCGCCGCTGATGGGTATGGTAATTGCGGCATTCATTTCGATAGTCACTATTATTCATAATATCTGGATAAAGCTTTCCATCATTGTAATCACGGTATTTTTATCTGTTGAATTCATTCCCTTCAATGAGGTCATAGAATGGGGCCTGGTGATAACCGCTGGAATTTTCTGCCTGGCTTACCTGATCAATCATTTTCAGGATCCTCCCAGTGCATATAAAACAGGTAATATGTACAAAAGACTGCAGCTGTTATCTTCAGCTGCATTCAGTATAGGCCATTGCGGAAACGATGCCCAGAAAGTGATGGGTATCATTGCAGCCGCTCTTGTTGCCGGTGGCCAGATCCCCGACCTTAAAGCTATGCCTGTATGGGTTCCCATTGCATGTTACGCTGCCATAGGATTGGGCACGCTGAGCGGCGGATGGCGAATTGTGAAAACAATGGGTACCAGGATCACAAAAGTGACCCCTCTGGAGGGCGTCAGCGCAGAAACAGCAGGTGCCATCACCCTGTTCATGACAGAAAAACTCGGTATCCCCGTCAGCACTACGCATACCATCACCGGTTCTATCATTGGAGTTGGTGCCACTAAAAGGTTGTCGGCAGTTCGTTGGGGCGTGACCGTTAACCTGTTATGGGCATGGATACTCACGATTCCTGTCAGTGCTGTAATGGCGGCCATTATCTACTATATTGCCGATCTGTTTTTCTAAATTCTGAATTCGGGATTAACGGGACATAATTTAGCGGGATAGCCGCGGGTTTTGACTAATTTTACCGCCGTTGTAAATTCCGTTAACATGAAAGGAATCATTCTGGCCGGAGGATCCGGTACCCGTCTTTATCCCATTACTTATGCGATCAGCAAACAGATCATGCCTGTCTATGACAAGCCCATGATCTATTATCCCCTGTCCACGCTGATGTTGGCCGGCATCAGGGAGATCCTGATCATATCCACTCCACACGACCTTCCGAATTTCAAAAAACTGTTTGGCGACGGTTCCCAATATGGTTTGAGTTTTTCATATGCCGAACAGCCGCTGCCGAACGGCCTGGCCCAGGCATTTGTGATCGGCGAAAAGTTTATTGGTGACGATAGTGTTGCGCTTGTACTGGGCGATAATATCTTTTATGGTTATGGTCTTGGTGAACAGCTGTCGCAGCACGCGAATCCTGACGGCGGTATAGTGTATGCATATCATGTGAGCGATCCAGAAAGATATGGCGTGGTGGAATTCGACAGCCATAACAAAGTGATCAGTATCGAAGAAAAGCCGGCACAGCCAAAAAGCAATTATGCCGTGCCGGGTTTGTATTTTTATGATAATGAAGTGATCGATATTGCCAAGAATCTGAAACCATCCCCCAGGGGAGAATACGAGATCACCGATGTGAACAGGATCTATCTTGAAAAAGGGAAACTGAATGTTTGCATCATGGACAGGGGTACGGCCTGGCTGGATACCGGAACCTTTGATTCGCTCATGCAGGCCTCGCAGTTTGTGCAGGTGATCGAGCTGAGGCAGGGCATTAAAATTGCCTGCATTGAAGAGATCGCTTACCGAAAAGGTTTTATTAATAAAGAGCAACTGATAAAGATCGCAGAACCACTGATGAAAAGCGGATATGGCGAATACCTGATGAATTTAGTATCATAAAAACACCAAAGGACATCATGAATAAAATTCTTGTAACAGGAGGTTGTGGCTATATAGGTTCCCATACCATTGTTGACCTCATTCAAAACGGATTCGATGTTATTTCTGTAGATAACAATTCACGTTCGAGCCTTAGAATTCTGGAGGGCGTGGAAAAGATCACCGGCAAGAAAATAAAGAATTACAAAGTAGACCTTTGCAATTT
>JAHEFC010000430.1 GCA_024640385.1 Sphingobacteriales bacterium | reverse complement strand
AACTTTCTGGACGCCCCAACTGCTGTATATAGAATCGGTATACCAGATCAGGCAAAGGGACGACAGTACTGCTATTGCCACATTGAACAAGATGATCGCGCTATATCCCGAATCGCCAATGAGTGAGAAAGCGAAAAACACGATCGATGTGCTGAATCGCAGGGTGGAAATTGAAAATTATCTCGCCAATGTTGAAATAACCCGAGCCGAAGAAGACCAGGTCAAAGTGGACCTTGATACAGAAAAAGCCCAAACCAAGAAGCCCGCTGCTGCAGTGGCGGCTCCACAAAAAGTGCAGGCTGTGGATCCGGGTCTGAAGGCGCCGGAGAAACCCAAAGAACAGGAATCTGTTGGTAAAACCCCGGTCAAAGCAGGCGAGGTGAAAACAGACAATAAGCAGCCTATATCAGCAAAGGTCGATTCCTCTACATTCAAAGCCCCGGTAATAGACAAAAAAGCTGAAGGCTATAGTTTTGTGCCTACTGATCAATACCTGGTTGTATTGCTGCTAGACAAAGTTGATGTGGTCTATATCAACGAAGCAAAGAATGCGCTGAACCGGTATAACAGGGATAAATATTCCGGCAAGAGTCTTGAAATATCCACCACACCCCTTGACGATACAAGAAAGATGATCACCATCGCCGCTTTCCAGGGCGTTGTTGAAGCCAATGATTACCTGAACAGGGCAAAAACAAGTGCTGCCTCAGAGATCTTCCCATGGATGCCGAAAGACAAGTACTCGTTCTTCCTGATCAGTACGGGAAATATCGAGCTGTTCAAAACGAGGAAAGACCTGAAACAATACCTTGATCTGTTACAGCAGAACATTCCCCTGAAATGATCATATTTGTATTAATTAACTGAATGAATGATATGTCGCAGTCTGTAAAAATATTCTGGAAGATATTCTTTTGGGGATGGGGCCTGTTCATCCTGTTCCTGGTTGCAGTCAACATCGGGGTATTTGGAAAACTCCCCTCCCTGGCTGAACTGGAGAACCCTTCCATGCTGTCTTCATCGGAGATTTATGGATCTGATGGTACGCTGATGGGTAAATATTACATGAAAGACAGGACCAATGTGAAGTACAGCGATATCTCCCCTAATGTGATCAATGCCCTGATCTCCACTGAAGACGAAAGATTTTATCAGCATTCAGGTATCGACGTAAAAAGTCTTGCACGGGCAGTGGTATTCCTCGGAAGCGAAGGCGGTGCCAGCACCATCACTCAACAGCTGGCAAAGAACCTGTTGAACCAGGGCGCCACCAATAAGGCCATGCGGGTGATTGAAAAATTCAAGGAGTGGATCGTAGCCATTAAACTGGAAAAGAATTTTACCAAAGAAGAAATTGCCTCACTTTATCTCAACATGGTAAGTTATGGCGATGAGATCTATGGCATCAGAAATGCAGCTAAAACCTATTTCCAAAAAGAGCCGGCCAGGTTAAGTGTAGAAGAATCGGCTGTGCTTGTTGGTTTGTTAAAGGGGAACACTTTATATAATCCCCGGAGAAATCCAAAGGCGGCACTGGACAGACGCAATACAGTGATCAACCAGATGGTGAAAAATGATGTTCTGCCTGAAGCCGAGGCAGAGAAGTTGAAACTGAAACCCATTGAGCTGAAATATAAGAAGATGGATGAAAATGCGGGAATTGCCCCTTATTTCCGCGATGTACTGAGAGATGAGGTCAAAAAATGGTGCAAGGAAAATAAGAATCCCAAAACAGGCAACCCCTACGATATTTATAAAGATGGTCTGAAGATCTATACTACGATCAATCCTCGCATGCAGGAATACGCAGAGATCGCAGTGTTCCGTCATATGCAGAACCTGCAGAAAGTATTTTCCAACCAGGCCAATATCAAGAATGGTGCGATATGGAAATCAAAAGACGGCCAGAAGATACTGGAGTATGCCATGAAGCAAAGTGACCGGTGGAGAAATCTCAAGGAAGATGAATTAACGGAAGAAGAGATCAGGGAATCTTTCAACCAGAAAGTTCCGATGAAAGTATTTGCATGGAATCAGAAAAGGGAGAAAGATACCGTAATGACCCCGCTGGATTCCATCAAATATCACAAGCAGATGCTGCAGACCGGTTTCCTGGTGGTTGATCCATATAATGGAGAAGTAAGGGCCTGGGTTGGCGGTATAGATTTCAAAACCTTCAAGTTCGATCACGTAAATATCAATACCAAAAGACAGGTAGGTTCAACATTTAAGCCCATTCTTTACACTTTAGGCGTAACCAATGGGTATACACCGGAAACCCCCTTCCCGAGCGGACCGATCAACATGGGCAACAAGGTGATCACCGGCAGTGGCGGACCTATGGCCATTTGCCTTGCTTACTCCAAAAACCCCGGAGCGGTATTTCTGATCAATCAACTGGGCGTTCAGCGTACGATTGATTTTGCAAAGCAATGCGGTATAGAAAGCAAGATCCCTGCTGTGCCTTCCATAGCTCTTGGATCCGCTGATATTTCACTGATCGAAATGGTGAGGGCATATACCATGTTTCCGGGACGTGGATTCAATGTTAAACCCTACTTTATTTCAAGGATAGAAGATCGTAATGGTAACGTACTGGCTTCATTCACTACCAGAGGTGAAGAAGTGATCAGTGAAGCAGATGCCTATGTGATGACAAAAATGATGCAGGGTGTTGTAGACTTCGGTACAGGCCGGGCATTGCGAAGTGCTTATGGTATTACCAGCGAAGTTGCAGGCAAGACCGGTACTACCAATGATAATGCAGACGGATGGTTCATCGGGTTCACCCCTCAACTACTTGCCGGGGTTTGGGTTGGGGCTGATGATCCACTACTCAGGTTATTGTATACCACTGGTGGCGCCCAAATGGCCATGCCAGCCTGGGCATATTTCTTCCAGGAAGTATATAAAGACAAAACACTCAATATTGATCCCACAGCAAGATTCCTGGTTCCTGAAACCATACAGAATGAAGCAGTATATGATTACCAGGCGCTCACAGGAGGTGAACAACCCCCGCCCGCAGAAGGTGAAAACGTGGGGGCAGGAAACTCTTCGGATTTCATTGAAGTACCCGTAAGTGACGGTTCTGAAAAAGTGGCAGTGGAATCAAAAGAAGTTGTAGATGAAGATGCCAAGCCAAATAAAAAAGATATAGATAAGCCCTCATCAAAAGACGGCAAAAAACCTGTGGAAGACACCACCAAAAAAAAGAAGAAATTTTTTGAACGGGTGTTCGGCAAGAAAAAAGAATAAATAAGGAAATGTGACAAGCGTGATGAATGTGGGAGTGTGATGAATGAATGTGAGAATGTAGTTAATGTGATAAATAAAAAACTCCAGACCTAAGCCTGGAGTTTTTTTATGTAAAACACATTAGTCACATTTCATTCCTCCACATTAATCACATTAATCACATTCCCCACATTCTTCAATGTAAGCCTTATTGGCTTACTTTGAATGTCACTCTCCTGTTCTTTGCCCTGCCTGCAGCAGTACCATTATCAGCGATCGGC
>JAHEFC010000429.1 GCA_024640385.1 Sphingobacteriales bacterium | reverse complement strand
CATTCAGAACGCCGTGAATATTTCTCTGAATCCAATGAAATGCTGGCCAGGAAAACGGATATCGTACTGTCAAAAAATATGACTCCGGTCTTCTGCTGTGGTGAAGCACTGGCTATACGTGAAGAGAATGCACAGAATGCATATGTAGAGAACCAGCTGAAGGAAAGCCTGTTCCATTTAGATGCGGAGCAGATTCTGCAAGTTGTCATAGCCTATGAACCCATATGGGCCATTGGCACAGGCAAAACAGCTTCGGCTGCACAGGCACAGGAAATGCACCTGCATATCAGGTCTGTACTTGCTGCAAAATACGGCGCTGATGTTGCTGCTGAGATCTCCATTCTT
Source organism: Sphingobacteriales bacterium (assembly GCA_024640385.1). Taxonomy (GTDB): domain Bacteria; phylum Bacteroidota; class Bacteroidia; order Chitinophagales; family Chitinophagaceae; genus Pollutibacter. Next base: position 3,188 of record JAHEFC010000429.1, on the reverse strand, counting down.
TACGGGGGATCGGTGAACGGCGCCAATGCTGCAGAGTTGTTTGCTCAACCCGATGTTGACGGTGGCCTTGTTGGAGGAGCTTCTTTGAAAGTGGAAGATTTCTCCCAGATCATTTCAGCATTGAAATAAAATAATAATGGGCCTACTACAACAGGTCACCATCAATACGATCTATCGGGTTCTTTTCCTGGTATTTCAGTTGCTGAATACGATCCTGATCTCAAGGCTCATAGGGCCGGCTGGATTCGGGATTTATTCGCTGGTCATTGTCAACGCGAATTTACTGCTGGTGTTCTCATCCCTGGGCATACCGGCGGGGATTCTATACCACGCCTCGGCAAAAGATCTTTCCCTGTCTGAGATGGGAAAGATCATTTGGCTGTCAACCTTGCTGCAGCTCGTACTGGTGATGCTGATTGAATTCTTTCACCGGATTACCACGGGATCATACTGGATATGGCCTTCCCCGGATCCCTGGGCCGGGTTGTTCGGTATGGTTTTTTTTCTTTCGATCGTGATCACGGAAAAATACTATGCATTATATAACGGGTTCCACCGGTTCCCCCTGTATAATCTTGTTGTTCTGATCTTTTCCATCACACTGTTCCTGGTACTGCTGTTCTTATCGGGATCGGAGCCTGGCAGGTCTACAGTTGGGACGGTCATAATGACCTTTATCGGAGTGCAATTGATCCAGTCGGTTTTCCTGGTTGTGTTTTTTAGATGGAAAAAGATAGGGCGACTGACCATTGCAGATACTGAGGGAGTCAGAAAAAAATTCTTTACCTACTCTTTCTACGCATTTCTGGCCAATGCAGTATTTTTCCTGGTCACCCGTGTAGATTTCTGGATCCTGAATTATTTTAAAGGGGAAACCCAGCTTGGGATATATGCACTGTCGTCACGGATCGGGCAGATGTTCCTTGTTTTTCCTGCGCTGTTTGCGGGAGTTGTTCTTCCGTCCATCACAGCCAAGAAGATCAGTGCAGAAAGCCTGCAGAGCATGTTCCGTATCCTTAATTCACTGAATCTGCTCTTCATGTCCATCCTTAGTTTGTTTGCGTCATGGCTGATCCCGTTCATGTTTGGAGGTGAATTCTCTGGGTCAGTAATACCATTGATATTACTGCTGCCGGGGATATTTTTTCTATCTTCACAGACATTGCTGGCGGCTTATTTTGCGGGGATAGGCAAGCCTTCCACCAACCTTTATTCAACACTGATCTCCCTGGCCATTGTATTGATCATGGATTTCATCCTGATACCGGTATATGGCGCTATTGGTGCAGCCACAGCAAGTACCATTGCTTATGCTGCCGGTTGTCTATATACCTACTCAATGTATATTGGAAAGGAAAACTATACCTGGACCAGGCTGCTGATGAACAGTGGCGACAGAGCGGACCTGAACAGGTTGATCAGGCAGGTGCTTGGAGAAAAATGATCGTTTGAAAACTACCTTCACATACAATGCCGCAGAGCAGGTTGAGCTGGACAAGCCACCCGGATTGGTTTGGCTGGCCAGTTGGTATCCCTCTATCACGTCGCCAACCAACGGCGACTTCATCCAGCGCCACGCCATTGCGCTTTCCTCAAAAATCCCGGTTCTGGTGATACACACGATCCACGATCCAAAAGCACCTAGCCATGTACGTTATGAAGTGCTGAGCAAGGGCCATCTTACTGAGATCATCATTTATTTCAGGCATAGTGGTGATACATCTTCGATCATCAGCAAGATCAGTTATAACCGGTTGTTTTACCGGTATACAGATCGTTTGCTGGATCACCTGTTCAGAACCTATGGCAGGCCATTATGTTTACACGTGCATGTGCCCGTGAAGATGGGACTTGTGGCCATCAAAGCAGGCAGGAAATGGCAGGTTCCATATGTAGTAAGTGAACAGTCCAGTAAATACCTTCCGGGAATAGAAGACGGATACGATAAGCGCAGCTGGTATTACCAGTATTCCGTAAGGAGGATATTCTCAACAGCACTGGCGGTATCCAATGTATCAGCTGCGGTAGGAAAGATCATCGCCAAGCTTGCAGGCAGGGAGCACATCAGGGTGATCCGTAATGTTGCTGATCCATTTGTTTTTCATTACCAGCCTGCAGAAATTACTCCTTTTACTTTCATACATGCTTCTACTTTAAAACCCCAGAAAAATATCAAGGGGATCCTGCAGGTATTTAGCAAACTATATAGTGAGAGGCAGGATTTTAAACTGGTTTTACTCGGAGGGGAAGATGATGGACTTTCATTGATAAGTCGGGAATACGGGCCTGTAACATGGTTGGAACTGGAAGGGACGGTAGAACATAGGCAGGTGGCCGGGTATATGCAGAGGTCAAACTGCCTGGTCATGTTTAGCAGGGACGAGAATTTTCCCTGTGTGATAGTGGAAGCGCTCTGTAGCGGCTTACCTGTGATCAGTTCCGATGTTGGCGGATGCCCGGAAGCGATCAGTGACGCCAATGGAATCCTGGTCAGGTCTGGCAATGAAGATGAGCTGTTAGCCGCTGCCAGGTATATAATGGACCATTACTCCCGGTACAATCGGGCGGAGATCGCAAAACAGGCTGCTGCTCTTTACGGAAATGAGCAGATCGCGTCAGATTTTATTTCTTTTTACCGGGATGCCGGGATCAGGATCTGAGTTTATTCACCAGGCTTACATATTCCTGCATCGCCTGTTCTTTTGTTTTGCCGGATTGGCCGGACCAGGCATCATATTTAGCCCGGGACACAAAATCGAATGGATTGGCAGGAGGATCTGAGCTGTTATCTCCCTCAGTAGCCTGTTTATAAAGCGAATAGAGTTGTAAAAGAGTTTCGTTACTGGGTTTTTCACTTAAAGATTTGCTTTCCGCTACGGCTTTCTCAAAAAGTTCAGTTAATTCCATACAGGGATTTGTGCGAAAATAAGTGAATTTGGACTATCGGTTTGATAGGAGTGTTGACTTGCACCGTTCAATTTGTAGAATTTTAGCACCAATAGACCGTTCTTTTCCCATTGCCACCCGATAGACTCCCACACTTTCGCCGGGCATATCGTTTTTGCCGTTGTTTTATTACCAATAACAGTTCAACCATTAACATATGGGTACCAAAAATGAAGATAATAATGGCGGTAAAGGAAAAGGTCGGGGGTTCGCTTCGATGGACTCCGTCAAGCAACGCGAGA
>JAHEFC010000127.1:2458-9916 GCA_024640385.1 Sphingobacteriales bacterium | reverse complement strand
TTGCATGGCTAAACTTCCTGGGGTATGAGAATTTTTGATTGAAGCCAGTTGTACCAGCTGTCAAGGCCTTCACCGCTGGTGCAGCTCAATTCACAGAACTCGAGGTTGGGATTGATCTTTCTTGCATTCTCTTTCACCTTGTCCATGCTGAATGGGACATAGGGGAGGAGATCCACTTTGTTGATGATGCACAGCGATGAGGTATAGAACATATCCGGGTATTTCAGTGGCTTGTCGTCGCCTTCTGTAACGCTGATGATCACCACTCTTTCTTTTTCTCCCAGGTCAAACATCGCGGGGCATACCAGGTTGCCAACGTTTTCGATGAACAGAACCGAATTGTCAGCGAGTTTCATGCCATGCACAGCATGGTAGATCATATGAGCATCCAGATGGCAGCCCTTGCCTGTATTGATCTGGGTTACTTTGGTTCCGGTGGCATGGATCCGGTCCGCATCATTGGTAGTCTGCTGATCCCCCTCTATGACGGCAAATTCCATCCTGCCTTTAAGATCTGTCAGGGTCCGTTCGAGCAGGGATGTTTTGCCGGAGCCGGGTGAACTTACGAGGTTCATCGCAATGATATTCTTGGCATCGAAATAGCCCCTGTTCCTTTCGGCGAGGAGGTTATTCTGATGCAGGATATCCTGTTCCACATCCACGATCGTTTTCCGGGTCTGCCCGTGATCGTGGTTATGGTCATGTCCGTGATCATGATCATGAACATGGTGAATAGTACTTACTGCACCTGAATCGCAGCCGCAAGTTGCGCACATAGTAAAATATTTATGATACCACCAGCGATCTGACCCTGAGTTCTTTTCCCCTGGTGATATTGATTAAATGGCCGCCGCAGACCGGGCAGGGATCGTAATAGTGCTGAACCGGAAAACTGATACCACAGTCTATGCAGTCAGCAGATGCTTCGATCTTATTGATCCTGCGTACAGCCTTTTCGAGAATGGTTCTTCTTACACCTTCCGCCCATGCAAATTCAAGGGCACCGAACTCGATACCACTTAATGTGCCGATATCCAGTTCTATTTCTTCAACGCATGTTGCCCGGGCCTGCGAGGCCTGTTGCTCTGCGATGTTGATAATGCTCATGACAATGGACAGTTCGTGCATGATCAGGCTTTCTGGTTCTTCCTGCGAAGGTTACGTAGAAGTATAACCGTAATTGCCAGTACGGCGAAACTTACAATGGCATGTGATGGCTGTATGAAATAGTGGATAATGGTATATCCGCCTTCATTATCATGCCCCCCGTGTCCGGGATGTGCCATAATAGACAGGGGCATGAGCATAGCCAGTATGGAAGCCAGTTTGATCGATATTTTTTTCATTGTAAACCGGTTTTTTAGGAATACCAATAATATTGAGAACCCTGGCTTTATCCCATGAGGAAAGTCATAATATGTCATGACAAAAGTTGTAAACCTCCGATGATATTGGACATACTTTAGTAACCTCTTTCCCCCCTCACCTTAAAACCGATCTGCATGTCTAACGATGTTATCACCAAACAGCCCACCTATTATCAGGAGATCATACGGAAAGGCTACTCACGCCGTGATTTTGTCAGGTTTGCCGGAATGATGGCCGCCTTTATCGGCTTGGAGAATTCGGCTATTGGCCAGGTTGCCAAAGCGCTTGAAACCAATCCCCGCATACCTATTATATGGCTGCACTTCCAGGAATGCACCTGTTGCAGTGAAAGCTTTATCAGGAGTTCACACCCTATTGTGGCAGATATACTACTGGATAAGGTTTCGCTGGATTATACGGAGACGCTGATGGCGGCTTCAGGCATCCAGGCGGAAGAGGCGCTCAAGAATACCATGTCGAAATATAAAGGTGAATATATATTATGTGTGGAGGGAAGTGTTCCCACTGCTGCCGATGGTGTTTACTGTATGATCGGTGGAAAAACATCGATGCAGATACTGGATGAGGCTGCGGAAGGTGCCAAGGCGATCATCGCCTGGGGCAGCTGCGCCTGCAATGGTTGTGTGCAAGCGGCCAAACCTAACCCTACATCGGCCACACCGATCCATAAGCTGGTCAAAGGCAAGCCGGTGATCAAAGTGCCTGGCTGCCCTCCAATAGGTGAGGTGATGGCAGGTGTTATCGTTCACCTGCTTACGTTCGGAAAGATCCCTGAACTAGACAGGCTGGGAAGGCCCAAGGCATTCTATAGTAAACGCGTTCACGATACCTGCTATCGTCGCCCGTTCTTCGATGCAGGGTTGTTTGTTGAATCATTTGACGATGAGAATGCGCAGAAGGGGTATTGTTTGTATAAAGTAGGGTGTAAAGGGCCATCTACTTATAACGCCTGCGGGGTTACCAAATGGAATGGTGGTACAAGCTTCCCGATCCAGTCAGGGCATCCATGTATCGGATGTTCTGAAGAGAACTTCTGGGATAATGGCCGGTTCTACGAAAGAGGTTCGGCCTTTGCCGGATTCGGTATTGAGTCGGATGCTGATACAGTTGGTAAAGTTGCTCTTGGTGTTACAGCTGCTGCATTGGCAGGACATGCCATTTATACCAACATCAATAAGTCCAGGATCATTGATCGACTGACAGCGGAAGGCAAGGCCAGTGAGAAAGAGATGGAAGGATAGTTTTAGCAGGTTGCAGGTTACAGGTTACAGGTTGCAGGTTACAGGTTGCAGGTTGCAGGAAAATAATTTGATCATTCTACAGATAACAAATATATGAGTACACGAATAGTTGTTGACCCCATCACAAGGATAGAAGGTCACTTACGCGTTGAGGCTGATATCGAAAACGGAAAAATAAAAGATGCATACAGCAGTGGTACCATGGTAAGGCTGCTGGAGGAGATCCTGAAGGGTCGTGACCCCAGGGATGCCTGGGCTTTTGTTGGCCGTGTTTGTGGTGTATGTACATCCACGCACTCACTCAATTCGGTCCGTACGGTTGAGGATGCCTTGGATATTATTATCCCGCCTAACGCAGAACTGGTTCGTAATATCATGCACTGTGCCTTGTACATGCACGACCACGTAGTGCATTTCTATCACCTGCATGCCATGGACTGGGTGGACGTAGTAGATGCCCTGAAGGCTGATCCACAGAAAACATCCGAGTTGGCGCAGAGCATATCCAATTGGCCAAAAAGTTCTCCTGGTTATTTCAGGGATGTGCAGTCGCGCATCAGGAAATTTGTGGAGAGCGGTCAACTGGGCATTTTCGCCAACGGATATTGGGGACACCCGGCCTACAAACTCCCATCTGAAGTGAATCTGATTGGACTTGCCCACTACCTTGAAGCCCTGGAATGGCAGAAAGAAATGGTTAAGGTTCATGCCGTATTCGGAGGCAAGAACCCACATCCCAATTACCTGGTAGGCGGTATGGCCTGTGCCATTGGCATTGACGATGTGAGCGGATTGAACGCAGAACGTCTTGCACTGGTTGGTAAAATATTACAGGATGGTAAAACATTCATTGAACAGGTTTATATCCCCGACCTGATGGCGGTAGCCTCTTTCTATAAAGACTGGGGTGCAATTGGAGGAGGACTCGGAAACTATATGGTTTATGGAGATCTTCCAACCAATGGCATCAGGGACAAGTCAAGTTACAAGTTCCCCGGCGGTGTGATCATGAATAAAGATATCAGTAAAGTGATGGATGTTGATCTTCGTAAGGAAGACGAAATACAGGAATTTATTTCACACTCCTGGTATGAATATAAAGAAGGAAAAGACAAAGGGCTGCATCCCTATAAAGGGGAAAGTAAAATAAAGTATACGGGTCCCAAACCTCCGTTTGAAAACCTGGATACCACTAAAGACTACAGTTACCTGAAAACTCCACGCTGGAAAGGGAACGCTATGGAAGTTGGACCTCTTGCACGTGTGCTGGTTGGTTATGCCAGGGGCCGCGAAGATTTTAAAGCCGTTGTTGACAAAGCGCTTACCGATCTTAATGTTCCTGTCACAGCATTGTTTTCCACGTTGGGCAGAACTGCTGCACGTGGACTTGAAGCTAAGCTCGCTGCAACCTGGGTACAGGATTTCTACCAGCAATTGCTAACCAATATCAAGAATGGTGATACCAGGATGGCAGACTCTTCCAAGTTTGATCCTAAGACCTGGCCAAGAACAGCCATGGGTGTTGGACATTCGGAAGCTCCGCGCGGCGCACTGGCCCATTGGATCAATATAGAAGATGAAAAGATCGCCAACTATCAGTTGGTAGTTCCAACAACCTGGAATGCTTCACCAAGAGACAATAAAGGACAGATGTCGGCCTATGAAGCAGCGCTGATCGATACGCCGGTTGCCAGGGAAGACCAGCCGCTGGAGATCATCCGTACCATCCACAGTTTTGATCCCTGCATGGCATGTGCAGTCCATTTGTATGATGAAGAGGGTAAGAATATTGCCCGAGTCAGTGTGGTAGGTGATTAATCTCTAAACAACCCCGTTATGTCAACAAAATATTTGCGCGTTCACAGGCTTCGCCGGATATATGTATGGGAGTTGCCCGTAAGAATATACCATTGGCTGAATGCTGCTGCTATTATAGCTCTCATCGTCACAGGATTCTGGATCTCAGATCCCCCAGCATTGATGAGCAACCAGGAGGCATCGAACCGTTTTCTGTTCGGATGGGTGAGGTACATACATTTCATATCTTCCTATATCTTCTTTTTCAACTTCCTGTTCAGGATTTATTGGGGATTTGCGGGAAATAAATATGCTGACTGGAAACAGTTCATCCCTACATCCAAAAGATTCATCAGGGAAATGTGGACAGTGTTCAAGATCGATATCCTGATGCTGAAGAAAAACGGAGAGCAACAGGAGCATATCAGTATTGGCCATAATGCCATGGCGGGGTTTATTTATTTCCTGACCTTTATCGCATTCCTGGTGCAGTGTCTCACCGGTTTTGGCCTTTATGCAGGCATGAGCGGATGGTGGCTTCCTAAATTATTCTCATGGGTACCGGCCGTTTTCGGAGGAGACATACTAACCCGGCAGATCCATCACTGGACCATGTGGTTCTTCATCCTCTTTGCGATAGTGCATGTTTACCTGGTATTCTATCATGATTATGTGGAAGGCCGTGGCGAGATCAGCAGTATGGGTGGCGGATGGAAATTCATTGAAGAGGAAGTGTTTGAAGAGAACAGGCACCACACGCCTAATCCTGAAAGTTCAGAAGTAGTAGGTACGGCATAATGGAGCAAAAGAAAACACTTGTAATGGGCATTGGCAATTATCTCATGTGTGATGAGGGCATTGGTGTGCACGTGGCGGAGCAGTTACAAAGTGAAATATTACCGGGGCATGTTTCTGTGCTCGACGGAGGTACAGGAGGTTTCCACCTGCTTGAATATTTTGAGAATCACGATCATGTGATCCTTGTAGACGCTACGCTTGATGGGAGAGAGCCCGGAACCATCAGGAAGATCAAACCCAGATACGCGAAAGACTTTCCTCCGGCTATGAGCACCCACGATATCGGATTGAAAGACATGGTGACTGCATTGCAGTTCATGGATAAAATGCCTGAAATAGATCTTTTTGTTGTAAGCATAGCATCCATACAAGAGCAGGGTATCGAACTTACACCCGCGGTTAAAGCAAAAATCCCAGAAGTTATTCGTTTAGTCAAAGAAAGCCTGGATTAGAGAGTTAGAGAGTTAGAGAGTCAGAGAGCCAGAGAGACTTAGCCAAAAAATTCTGACTCTATGCCTCTCAGGCTCTCTTATTTTGCTGCCTGCTCAAATAAGCCTACCTTCTGCGGAATTCCCCCTGTTAAAATCCGGCCAACTTCCTCTGGCCGGCCTCCTTTTATTTTTTAACCTCAAATACGCTAAACATGAGAAGACTTCTCTTGCTCTGCCTTTTAATTCCTGTATTCGGCATGAGCCAAACAAAGAACATTGTTTCAGTGCAAAGAAATTTTGCAAAAGTTGAAAAGGTGCTTGAATTCGAAAAAGGGTTAGGTGCCCATGCCCAGAAATATCATACCGGTGATGCTAAATGGCGGGTATATGAAATTTCATCTGGTCCTGATGCCGGTGGCTACCAAATTGTTGAGGGACCTTTCAACTGGGAAGGCCTGGATGCCAGGGGAAATCTTGGAGCTGAGCATACCCTTGATTTCAACAAAAATGTTGCACCATTTACATCCCAGGAATATCAGTCAGGGTATTATGAATATCAGGAAAGCCTGAGCACAGTACCTATGGGACAATTTTCAAATAAGATCCAGATCGTTCATTGGTTCCCGAAGCCGGGCCAAGCCATGGTTGTCAGGGGATTGATCTCCAAGATGAAGAAAGTATGGGAGGCTGATAATGTGTCCGTAGCAGTGTATATGGCAAGTGCTTCCGGGCAGGCTCAATTTACCATGGTAACGAGGTACAAAAATGGGTTCAAAGATCGCGATATGGTGAATCCTGTTAATTACAAAGACCGGTATGAAAAAGCAAATGGTCAGGATTCTTTTGATGAGTATCTGAACGTATTACAAAATCTCATTGAAAAAAGCTGGAGTGAACTAATGGAACTGAGGCCGGAGTTGGGATCTAAATAAAGGCGAAAGGCGAGAGGGGAAAGGCGAAAGGCGAGGGGAACATGCCTCTCTCGCCTCTCGCCTATTGCCTCTCGCCTTATTTCAATGTTTTCTCCAAAAATGCAAACACCTCCCTCTGTATCCACTCTTCGTCAAACATCTCTCCATAATGCGGCGCGCCGGGTACCATGATCAATTTGCTGGAAACGCCCGCCAGCCTTAACCAGCTGTCGAGGTACCGCGACTGTGTATTAGGTACCGATGCATCTTTCTCTCCCTGTATGATCAAAAAAGGCGGATCATCTTTGTCCACATAAGTTACCGGGCTTGCCCGTTTTGCCAGATCAGGACGGTCTACCGGAGCAGCTCCAATTAGAATGGCAATGGGCTCCGAAGGTTTGTTGATCGATGTGTCCGATCCGAATGCTACCAGGTCAGCAGGTCCGTAAAAATCCACCACTGAACTTATTTTGAATGTTCCCGGCTTTCCGTTGTAGTAAAAATCATTCATATTATTATTGGCCGACAATGCAATGAGGGAAGCCAGATGTCCTCCGGCAGAAAAACCTACCAGCGTGATCCGGTTTTTATCATACCCGTATTTTGCTGCATTGTTGTACAGGTATTGAATGGCCCTGTTGCAATCCTGTACCATGGCCGGGAAAGGCTTAGTGGTGCTGTGCCTATAGTCTATTGAGGCAAGGGCATATCCTTTTTCAATGAATTCTTTCACCGTATTTTTCATGTAGCCCATATCGGCATACTTATCGTTCAGCATCCATGCACCGCCATGGACCCAGATGATCAGAGGTGGCAGGCGAGAGGTGGAAGGTGGCAGGTATATGTCCAGCAGATGTTTCTTTAAAGTATCTCCGGCGTAATTGATGTTTT
>JAHEFC010000127.1:0-2448 GCA_024640385.1 Sphingobacteriales bacterium | reverse complement strand
ATGTTTTCATGGAAAACAGTGTTTTCCGGGAATAATTTTTTTACAGGTGATTGTGCGAATGCTATAGCAGTGACAAAACAGGTGATCAATGCGAGCTTTATATTTCTAGTCATGGAATTGGATCATAGTTTTGATATTATTGGGATCTGACACCGTATTGCTGAACCGATCGGCTACTTCGGAAAATTTCAATCTGCTGGTGATAAAAGATGATGGGAACAATTTCCTGTCGCGGATGCAACTGATCACATATTCAAAATCATTTACAGTAGCATTCCGGCTGCTCATTAAGGTTGCTTCCCTTTTATGAAATTCGGGATGGTTGACCAGGATGTCGCCCCGCTGTAATCCTATTAATACATATCTTCCTGTATGGGCCAGGTATTGAAATGCGTTATTGATGGCGGCCAGATTTCCCGTAGCGTCGATCACCACGGTGGGCATGTCACCGCGGGTGATGTCTTTGATATGATCCGAAAATTCGGTATCTCTTGCATTCAGGGTATAGGGTATATGCAGTTCGTCCCGGCAAAAGGCCAGCCTTTGTTCATTGACATCGGCTGCGATCACATGCCCCCCGGCGATTTTGGCAAAGGCCATTGTACCCAGACCGATGGGTCCTGCGCCTATGATGAGTACGTTCTCACCCGGTTGAATAGCAGCTCTTGAAACTCCATGGGCTCCTATGGCCAGGGGCTCTACCAGTCCCAGTTCATCATCTTCCAGGCCCTCCGCCCTGAGCAGAGTATAGGACGGAAGAGAGAGGTATTCTGTCATGCCACCATCTGTATGCACTCCCAGCACTTTAATATTGACGCAGCAATTGGTTTTGCCTTTTCTGCAGGCAACACATTTGCCACAGGAGATATAAGGCATTACCGTAAGATGTTCACCTGCCTTGAAGCCGGCATCACCTTCTACAAATTCAACGGCTAATTCGTGACCAAGAACCCTGGGATACGAAAAATAAGGCTGGGTGCCATCAAAGGCATGAATGTCCGTACCGCATACGCCTATCTTCCTGATCCTGACGATGGATTCGCCGGCATTAAGCGTGGGTTCGGGAACTGTTCTGTATTCAAATTGTCCGGGTTCTGCGCATACCAGTTGTTGCATGGCAGAAAGTTAGAAAAAAATCTGCCATGGGCCTTGATTGTGATTCTAATCATAATCGATTTTTAGTACCCGGAGTAGCTTTCGCAATTCCTAAATAAAACGTTATGAAAAAGACATTCCTGATCTTCGCGGTATCCGCATTCACATTCTTTTCCTGTAGTTCCGGCGATAGCGGAAAAACAGAAGGTACGGCCAGCAGCACGGAAGCTGTAAAAGACGGAGGACAATCCACAGTGCAGGATGATGTTTCACAGAAAGATGTTGTAAAAGTAGCCGTGGGAAGTCCCGATCACACTACACTGGTGACTGCACTCAAGGCTGCAGAATATGTAGATGTGCTTACCAACGCAGGCCCGTTCACTGTTTTTGCTCCAACCAATGCTGCATTTGATAAACTTCCGGCCGGTACAGTGGAAGGACTGTTGAAGCCAGAGAGTAAGGCGGATCTGCGCAATATCCTGGAATATCACGTGTTTGTAGGTGTTCTTAAACCTGAAATGCTGGAAGACGGCCAAACCTATGGCCAGGTCAACGGCGATAATATCACCATCGGCAAAAAAGACGGCAAACTGACCGTGAATGGAGCCAATATCATTGCATCTATTCCGGCATCAAACGGCATCATCCATGTGATAGATGCAGTGCTGCTGCCTCCGGCAAAAAAGTAAATGACCCGATCGGTCAGTACACAATGATCTCGTCTGCAAACAGGAAGCCAGTATGGTTCTTTGCGTAGAATCGTATATACCTTCCCGTTAGTTTTTCAGGATTCACCCTGAAGGTCTTGAATGAAAGTTTGGGATCCGTTGTTGGTACATCATTAATGGCTTTACCGGCTGAAACATAATTGTTGCCATCATTGGAGATCGATACTTCTACGAAGTCCGGCATGTATACCCCTGGACCGGTGATCTGCATGAAGGTCCCGCTGACAGATGAAATGGCCTGTATTTCGCCAAGGTCGATCACAACATCCATATCCGTTGTGAAGCCCTGCCATTGTCCATCCTGGTAAGTAAGGGTGCCCTTATATCCATTGACCAGGGTGGATTCTTTTTGGGCAGGATAGCTGTTGTTCCATGGTTTATTATAAATGACTTTCTTGCCTATGGCTTTATGGAAATCGATCAGCAGGGTGTCTACCCGCGTACTCTTCCCGTTTCTCATCACCGATCCTTTTACCATCGAACTCCCTGATACATCAAAATCCTTTATATACAATGCGGAGGATGCAGTGGGGGTTGACCCGTCGGTAGTATACCTGATCTCTGGCTTATATTGTTCAGTGTTCAGTTTAATGGACGTTGTTTTACCTGCCGGATCTATGGTTGG
>JAHEFC010000428.1 GCA_024640385.1 Sphingobacteriales bacterium | reverse complement strand
TCGAAGAATACCTCAAGAACATTGAAGAAAACTGGCAGCCTTCCGATGTATTGCCAGTCAGCTCTGATCCTTCTTTTTACGACCAGATCAAGGAACTGCGTGAATCATGCAAAGAATTGCCTTATGATTACCTGGTGGTACTTGTAGGTGATATCATTACTGAAGAAGCCCTCCCAACATATGAATCATGGCTGATGGATGTTGAAGGCGTGAGTAAACTTGAACCGGAAGGATGGAGCAAATGGATGAGGATGTGGAGCGCCGAAGAAAACAGGCATGGCGATGTGCTTAACAAATATGTTTACCTCTCCGGAAGAATTAATATGCGCCAGATGGAGATCAGTACCCAGTACCTGATCGCAGATGGCATTGACATCGGCACTGCCAGAGATCCTTACAAAAACTTCGTATATACTTCATTCCAGGAACTCGCCACAAATATCTCACACCGCAGAACGGCAACCCTGGCCAAGCAATATGGCAACAACCACCTGTCTAAGATCTGTGGCATCATTGCAGCTGACGAAATGAGACATGCCAGGGCATATAAAAGTTTCATCAGTGAGATCTTCAAGGTTGATCCAAGTGAAATGATGCTTGCTTTTGAAGATATGATGCGCAGGAAAATTGTGATGCCAGCCCATTTCATCCGCCAGCAGGGCGAAAAGATCGGGAACGCATTCAGTTATTTCAGCGATGCCGCACAGCGATTGGGCGTATATACCACCGTTGACTATACGGATATCATGCAGGGCCTTATTGACGACTGGAAGATCGGGGATCTCACAGGGCTGACTGGCAAAGCTGAAAAAGCCAGGGATTATCTCATGACCCTTCCTGCCAGGTTCCGTAAAGTGGCAGAACGCACTGCTATCGAAGTGCCACTGGATTACAAATTCAACTGGATCAACGGATAAAAGAATTCTGGATTCCGGATTGCGGATTCCGAATTAATGATAATAATTCGGAATCCGTAATCCGGAATTCGGAATCTTAAAACAATTCACCCTGGATATCGATCTCTTCTGGCTTGTGAACCCATTCAAACTCTGTTGATTTGGAGAAGTCGGCCAGCTTGTTTCCAACTGCTCTCCACCCCATTACTTCAACAAAATTATTGATCTTCACTTTGGTTGATCTTTGCTGCGTGCCCCTCCCCGATTTCACCATCACCACAGGATCCTGGTGACTGGTTACTGCTTCGAGATAATTTTCTGCGCCTTCTTTGATAAAGTAGAACTTGTTATTCAGGGTCTGGGTTTCAATCCTGAAACGCTTCACATTGAACTGAAGCTTTTCGTTATCATAATAGATAGCGGTGATCACCTTATCCGGATTGAATTTTTCGATCTCAATTACTTTCTCGGGATCAAAACGCTGGGTAAGCTCGGTATCTGTGATCTCGTAATGCCCGTCGTGATAGATCACCAGCAATCGGTCTTCAGGCTGGAACGATCCCAGGTATTCACCTTTAGTATCAGTATTGAGCCTGCCGAATATGTCATCGAACCAAAGCTTTCGGCCGCTTAATGTGGATTTCCCTTTTTCTTTCAGTTTAATGCTCTTGATCGGATATTTGGTTACCTGGTTACCCATGGAGTTCCGGCCTTTGATCTCCAGGGCCTCAAAATAAAAATCAAGTGCCTTATTGCGGGCTGAACAATTGGGGCTTAACAGGATAGTGACCACTTCGGCTTCTCCGTTTGGATTAGCAGTGAAATAATTCACCTTGCTCCTGTCCGATCCCTTGGTGAGGTCATATTCTTTATCACGTGTGATACCCGTAACATTGAATCTTTTGGCGTATGAAATTCCCGTTTCACCGTCCGTATAGATCATGTTATAGGTCATACGTTCGTCATTCTTCTGGAATACCGCTATGTGAATGATATCTTTCCCGATATACACCTTCTCTCCTATCCTCACAACTTTCATGATCCCCCGCCTGGTGAATACAATGATATCGTCCAGGTCTGTGCATTCAGCCACCAGTTCGTCTTTCTTAAGGCCCGACCCTATGAAACCTTCCACCCTGTTAACATATAGTTTGGTATTGGCAATGGCAACCTGTTTGGCCTGGATCACGTCAAATGGCCTGATCTCGGTCTTTCGTTCACGACCCTTGCCATATTTACGTAAAAGCTCTTCGAAATATGCCACAGCGAAATCAACCAGGTTTTTCAGGTTGTGTTTGGTCTCTTTGATCTCGTTTTCAAGCCCCCGTATCTGCTCGTTGAGGGCGTCAATATCCAGTTTGTAAATTCTACGTACAGGCTTCTCCGTTAGTTTCAGTATATCTTCCCTGCTGATCTCCCTTTTCAGCTTTTTGAGGAAAGGCTGAAAAGCGACGGCGATGGCTTCAATTACTTTGTCCCAGCTATTGTGTTTTTTCTCCAGCTCCTTATATATCTTTTCTTCAAAGAATATTTTCTCCAGGGAAGTATAATGCCATTTATCTTCCAGTTCACCCAGTTTGATCTCCAGTTCCCTCCGAAGCAGATCCATGGTATTGTCCGTGGATATTCTCAACAGGTCGCTGGCACCTACGAACACCGGCTTATCGTCCAGGATCACGCAGGTATTTGGCGAAATACTCACTTCGCAATCCGTGAATGCATATAAGGCGTCGATGGTGATATCGGGGGAAATACCGGGAGCCAGCTCAATGGTGATCTCCACTTCGGCAGCGGTATTATCCGTGACTTTTTTGATCTTGATCTTGCCCTGGTCGTTGGCCTTAACAATGGACTCCATCAATTGTGATGTGGTGACTCCAAAAGGCACATCAGTGATCTTGATGGTCTTTTTATCCACCTCTTCAATATGTGCCCTGCATTTGATCTTACCGCCCCTCCTGCCATCGTTATAGGCATCCGCATCGATCATGCCTCCGGTTTGGAAATCGGGATATAATTCAAATTTCCTGCCGCGGAGATGTTTGATGGATGCATCTATCAGTTCACAGAAATTATGCGGGAGTATTTTGGTAGACAGCCCCACAGCAATACCTTCTGCACCATGGGCCAGTACCAGCGGGAACTTCATCGGAAGGCATACGGGTTCTTTTTTCCTGCCGTCATAACTCAGCTGCCATTCCGTTGTTTTGGCATTGAAGGCCACATCCAGGGCAAATTTGCTCAGCCTGGCCTCGATATACCTCGGTGCAGCAGCATCGTCTCCGGTGCGTACATCTCCCCAGTTACCCTGGGTATCGATCATCAGGTTCTTCTGACCCATATTCACCAGGGCGTCCTGGATACTGGCATCGCCATGGGGATGGTATTGCATGGTTTGACCAATGATGTTGGCCGCCTTGTTCAGACGGCCATCATCCATTTCCTTCATGGCAAACAATATCCTTCTTTGTACGGGCTTCAGGCCGTCCTGTATGGCAGGCACCGCCCTTTCCAGGATCACATACGAAGCATAATCGAGGAACCAGTTCTTATATTGCCCGTGAACACCCGCTTCCATCGTGTTCACATCATTGTTTCTGTTTTTTGCAGCACTCATCGTGCCGCAAAATTATTTGATTTTCTTC
>JAHEFC010000427.1 GCA_024640385.1 Sphingobacteriales bacterium | reverse complement strand
TTCCGTATTTATAGGAACTTTCCAACCTATCAATTGCCGGAATTTGAAACGTATACTTCGGTCAGTATTTTCGGTTTTCCTTGTTATCTGGTTTTCCCGGTCATTTGCCCAGGATCTTGATCCAAGGGCATATTCCCGAGTTCCCATCAATGGTACAGTTGTTGTAACAGGGTTCGCCTATTCAGATGGAAGTGTAATCACTGATCCTTCCATTGCAATAGAGGACCTTAAAGCATCCATTCAGGCACCATCCATTGCTGTTGTCAGAAGTTTTGGATTCTTTGGAAAAACTTCTCAATTCCTGGTGGCTCTTCCTTATACATGGGCCCAGGCTTCTGCATTAGTAAATGGTCAATCCGAATCTGCGACCAGGAGTGGATTCTCTGATCTGCGGCTTCGGTGGTCTGTGTTATTCAAAGGTGCACCAGCCAGGACATTGCAGGAATTTGCAAAGGTGCCCCAAAAAACAGTGTGGGGAGCAAGTATCAATGTTATTGTACCTACCGGACAATATTTTTACGATAAGTTGATCAATCTCGGTACCAACCGATGGGCTTTCAGGCCTGAACTTGCCGTATCTCATCCTTTCAGTAAAAAATGGATGATTGATTTTTATGCGGGGTTATGGTTATTTACAACAAATAATTCTTTTTACCCGGGCAGCACAGTGAAAACACAAAACCCAATGGGCTCATTCCAGGCCCACCTGAGTTACAATGTCAGCCTGCGTGCCTGGGTTGCCTTTGATGCAACGTATTATGTAGGTGGAAATTCCCAGCTAAATGGGGCGCCTAAAGATGACAGGCAATCCAGTTCAAGAATTGGAGCAACCCTGGTATTACCTACAGGAAAGTTTAACTCCCTTAAATTTGCAGTTAGTACAGGAGCCATTGTCCGGGCTGGTGCAAACTTCACAACGTATTCAGTAGGATGGCAGCGTCCATTCTATAATATGAAGAAAAAAGCAAAAAATTAATTCCTCACAACCGCCGCGACCTTGTCTGGGTTCCTCACATCGCCCACTTAACCAACGTGGCTCCCCAGGTGAATCCACCCCCAAAAGCAGCGAGTACCAGGTTGTCTCCTTTATTGATCTGCTTGCGGTAATCCCATAAACATAATGGAATGGTGGCTGCCGTTGTGTTACCATATTTGGCAATGTTCAGCATTACTTTGTCTTCAGGAAGCCCCATTCTGCTGGCTGTGGCATCTATTATGCGCTTGTTGGCCTGGTGCGGAACCAGCCAGGCGATATCGTCGGCAGTAAGATTGTTTCTCTCCATCAGTTCGTAGGCTACATCGGCCATGCCAACTACTGCAAATTTGAATACAGCCTGTCCTTCCTGGTAGGCATAATGCATTTTGTTCGTAACCGTTTCTATTGTGGCAGGATTCAAAGAACCGCCGCCTTTCATGTTCAGGTATTTGCCCCCGCTGCCATCCGTTCTCAATATGCTGTCCAATACCCCGAACCCTTCGATGTTTGGCTCCAGCAAAACAGCACCGGCACCATCACCAAAAAGGATACAGGTGGTACGGTCAGTATAATCAATGATAGAACTCATTTTATCGGCCCCGCAAACTACCACACGACGGTACCTACCGCTTTCAATCAGAGAAGCTCCGGTGGTAAGGGCAAACAGGAATCCAGAACAGGCTGCTAACAGATCAAATCCCCAGGCATTTTTGGCTCCCAGTTTGTCACAGGCCAGGTTGGCCGTAGAAGGGAACATCATGTCCGGTGTTACGGTGGCTACGATCAGGCAGTCGATATCTTCCGGTTTGATCCCCCTTTTCTCACAAACTGCCCTTACGGCCGGAACCACCATGTCTGAAGTGGCAAGCCCCGCACCTTTCAGGATCCTTCTTTCCTCAATCCCGGTTCTGGACCTGATCCACTCATCGTTTGTGTCTACCATATTGGCCAGGTCCGCATTGGTCAGTTTATCTTCCGGAACATAAGCTCCTATGGCTGTGATCGCTGCTGTAATTTTTGTCCGCATTAGAGGGAATTTAGGGCTGTAAAACTAATGTTTAGGGAACACATAGAGAAATGGACTGATAATCAACAAAAAACAGCGTCTCTGTGTAAATCTCTGCGTCTCTTTTTTTCACTATTTTTACCCCGTAAACCCTAAATATGATCGCATACCTCAGTGGTAATTTCAGTTATAAATCGCCGGCAGTCGTTTATGTAGATGTGAATGGAGTAGGTTACGAGGTCAATATCACGCTAAATACTTACAGTCAGATACAAAACCAGGAAAAGGGCACCCTATACACCTATCTGCAGGTTAAGGAGGATGGCCATACCCTCTACGGATTCTCTGATTTGGCTGAAAAAGCTATGTTTGTGAAGCTGATCGGTATCAATGGGGTAGGTGCAGCAACCGCCCGCATGATGTTGTCTTCCCTTAAGCCTGATGATGTCACCAGGGCCATCCTGCAATCAGACACCAGGATGCTGGAATCCATCAAAGGCATAGGTAAGAAAACGGCTGAAAGAATAGTGCTGGAATTAAGGGATAAATTAGGAAAGGGAGATGTTGGTACACCCAATTCGGCATTAATACACAATACTTTAGAGCAAGATGCGTTAATTGCTTTGCAGGCTTTGGGGATCTCAAGGCCGGCTGCAGAAAACGCCATTAAGAAAGTTCTTAGCGGCAACGAAAACTATAATCTCGAACAACTGATCAAAAAAGCCTTACAATCTATTTGAATTAGACTTCTACCCTACCAACATCGAGTACATTGCCCAGGAGGTCAGTACCTGTTTTATTGATTTTTGTGTTTTTTCTGACGGCCATGCTGGCAGGGGCGCATTCTATTGCCCAGGTGCCGGATACCAGTCTGAGAACACGCGTGGATACTACCAGGCCTGCGAAAGACAGCAGCAAGTATATCCTCAGCCCTGCCGATACGGTGGTTACAGGGAACGACTCCCTGCGCTTTCCCATTGCTGACCGGAGGGGGGAGAGAATGCTTTACCCCCAGAAAAACAGCTTCGACCTCAGCGATCCCTCCAATCTTAAAGACTCCCTGGTTTACGATCCGGCTACCAATTCTTATATCGTTTACGAGAAGATCGGAACCAAATATTTCCGCAAACCGGGCAGATTGAGTTTCGAAGAATATTACCGCCTTCAGACCCGTAGACAGGAAACGGATTATTTCCACGACCGGGCAAATACCAGTTCACTGATCAACCGCAGGCTGCAGAAACCTAAACTGGATGCCCATGAGGGGCTATTCAACCGGCTTTTCGGTAAAGGCAAGGTCGATATCAAACCCCAGGGTGAGGTAAACCTGCTTGCCGGCTACCAGGGTCAGAACATCAAAAATCCAACACTTCCGGAAAGAGCCAGGAAAAATGGCGGATTTGATTTTGACATGAACGCCAACCTGAACGTTCAGGGTAACATTGGTGAGAAACTGAAAATGCCGATCAGCTACAACACCCTCTCCAATTTTGATTTTGAGAATCAGTTGAAACTCGACTATACCGGATCTTCAGATGAGATCTTTAAAAAGATAGAGATC
>JAHEFC010000126.1 GCA_024640385.1 Sphingobacteriales bacterium | reverse complement strand
TTGGTCCATGAGATCGCAGAGGGGCAACAGGTTATTCTGCCTCCGCCGTCTGCGGGTTCTGATGGGCTCGAGTCCATTGTAAATGAGAAGCATTCCATATTGATCGTGGATGACAATGCACACATGAGAGGTTACCTGGTTCGGGAATTCCTGAAAGACTTCATTGTGTTTGAAGCTGCTGACGGGGAAGAAGCAATACGAATGACCAGGGAAAAAATGCCTGATATCATTATCAGTGATGTGGTCATGAATGAAAAATCGGGCCTGGACTTTTGCCAGGAAGTTAAGGGGGCACCAGAGCTCAGTCATATTCCATTTATTCTGATCACCGGTAGTTATTCTCCTGAATCCAAGAAGAGGGCTGTAGAACTCGGTGCTGATGATTATATCACCAAACCTTTTGAAAAAGACCTGTTGGTGGCCAGGATACAAAGCCTGATCCGCAACCAGAAAAATCTTCAAAAATATTTTTATAACGAGATCACCCATCAACAGCATAACCTGAAGATCTCCGCTGAATACAAAGATTTTCTGGATACCTGTATTGGGATCGTGGAAAAGCACCTGGACGATGATGATTTCAATGTGCTGGTGCTGGCTTCCAGGATCGGGATGAGCCATAGCAAGCTGTACAAACTCATAAAGTCAATTTCAGGACAAAGTGCAAATTCCTTTATCAGGTATATTCGTCTGCGGAAAGCAGCTGAAATGTTCATCAATACGGACTATAACATAAACCAGACTGCTTTTTTTGTAGGTATCAAAGACGTCAAATACTTCCGTGAACAGTTCACCAAAACGTTTGGGATGAAGCCTTCCGACTATATTAAGAAATACAGGAAAACCTTTAGCAGGAATTATAAAGTCAACGAGAATATAACCAAAGACTAAGGGGAATCTGTTATTATACGAATTTACTCCCTCTTTTTTATGGTATTTCCCCCATTGAACGGGTGGTGTTTCATTTATTTTTATCCGGCTTGGGCCGGAATTGATCTATTGTTACCCCGATCAACATGAAATTTAATAAGGCTAGTATTTCTGCCAGTTATTGCGAAGTCTTCGGTTCGTCAGAAGAACCGTTGGTTGTCCGGTCGCCGGGACGTGTCAATATCATTGGCGAGCATACTGACTATAACGATGGTTTTGTGCTGCCTGCCGCAATCGACAAGGCCATGTATGTTGCCATTGGAAAGCGTGATGACGACCGCATACTGGTCTATGCTACCCAGTATGCCGAGTTTTTTGAAACCAGTTTGGACCAGGTAAAAAAAATCGACCAGCACTGGTCGGTCTATGTTCTTGGGGTAGTGGACCAGTTACTTAAAGGCGGCTCCGTATTGGGTGGATTCAACCTGCTGATCGATGGTGATATACCCATCGGTGCTGGGCTTTCTTCTTCTGCCGCACTTGAATGTGCCACGGTTTTCGCGTTGAACAGCCAGTTCGCCAAAGGGTTGACCAGGGCAGAAATGGCCCATATAGCGATGCTTGCGGAACACGAATTCGCAGGAGTCAAATGTGGCGTAATGGATATGTTCGCCTCCCTTTTTGGAAGGCACGATCATGTGATCAACCTGGATTGCCGCAGTCTGTTGTACGAGTATATCCCTCTTAATATGGACGGGTTGAAGATGGTATTGCTGAATACCGATATTAAACACAGCCACTCTTCTTCTGAGTACAATACCCGCCGGCAGCAGTGCGAACAGGGGGTGGCCTGGGTGCAGGCACATGTGCCACAGGTTGCGGCGTTGAGGGACGTTACCCATGAAATGCTGTGCAGCTATGTATTACCAAAAGATAATACCATCTACAGGCGCTGTAAATACGTGATAGAAGAAAATAACCGCCTGCTTACTGCCTGTGTAGACCTGAAGAAAGGCAATATAGCCGAGCTCGGCCGGAAGATGTATGCTTCCCACCGGGGCCTGAGCAATGATTATGAAGTGAGTTGTACTGAGCTGGATTACCTGGTTAACCAGGTAAGGACCAATAAGGGAGTGCTTGGAGCAAGAATGATGGGGGGAGGGTTTGGCGGTTGTACGCTGAATATAGTAAGGGAGGAAGTGTTGGAGAACTTGCTGGACTCGATCACTTCTGCTTATGAACGAGATATGGGTAAGCCACTTTCCTATTATGTGGTGTCAATTGAGAACGGTGCGGAGCTGATCCCTGATAGGAAATTGTTTAAGATATAACCTTGGTATAGATCAGTTTTTTTTCATAAACAGCAGTTGAGTGACGGGATGTTTCAACATCCTGTTTTATTAATCTGTAAAAAATACACATTAGTCAGAATAGATATCCGGCAAAAGTTTTTTGAACCCTTAAAAAAATACATATGAGCTGATGATCTTTAAATTTTACTAAAATACCCCGTATGATTACGGATTTACCCCTTACAATGGAGTTGAACTGCTCCTATATTTAATTGTATAACTCACCCAACCAATTTCCCAGCATGAAACGAACTGCTATTCTTCCCTCGAAAGGCTTAGTCTTTATCCTGCTGCTTCTATTCAATTTAGCGGCATTTATCAGCCCGGCTTTAGCACAACAGAAACAAGTGACCGGCAAGGTCACTGATGAAAAAGGCGAACCTGTTGCCAATGTATCTGTTTCGGTGCAGGGGGCAACCAAGGTGGTACTGACAGGTGCCGATGGTATTTTCAGTATTTCCGCCAGTAAAGGTCAGACCCTTGTTTTTTCCAGTGTAGGCTATAAGATCTTCTCTTCAGTGGTAGGAGACGATCCTTTGGTGAATGTAACATTAGCTACTGAAGTGGCCGCTATGACCGATGTGGTTGTAGTGGGTTATTCTACACAGAGGAAGGTCACTGTAACTGGTGCGGTCAGCGCTGTAAAAGGTGATGTGCTGGTGAAATCACCAGCTATCGATATGACCAACTCACTTGCGGGCCGGTTACCGGGGCTGGTGGTGATCCAGCAGTCTGGTGAACCGGGCTACGATGGCGCCATTATGCGGATCCGCGGTGCCAACACCCTGGGGAACAGCAGTCCCCTGGTAGTTATCGATGGAGTCCCTGACAGGGATGGAGGTCTTGGACGATTGAACCCCCGCGATATAGAGTCCATCTCTGTTCTTAAGGATGCCTCTGCAGCCATTTATGGTGCTCGCGCTGCCAATGGAGCTATCCTTGTGACAACCCGTAAAGGAAATACCGGTAAACCCAAGGTTACTGTCGATTTCAATTATGGTGCAGCCCAACCCACAAAGATCCCCGGTATGTCTGATGCATACGAGTATGCAAATATCATGAACGAGATACCTATTTATAAATCTATTCCCGTTAACGAGTGGGCTGCTGCATGGAAGTCTATCCAGACTACAGGTAGCTATGTTTCCCCAACATCCGGTGTTCCCAGCATCAGTGCGAACTATAGCCCTGAAGCAGTGCAAAAGCATAAAGACGGTAGCGACCCCTGGGGTTATCCGAATACGGACTGGTTCAATGATGCATTCAGGGAATGGGCACCGCAATGGCGCACCAACCTGACCATCAGTGGTGGTACTGACGCAGTTAAATACTTTGCATCCATAGGCTATGTGGACCAGGATGCTTACTATAAAAACTCCGCAACCAGGTATAGCCAGTATAACTTACGGACCAACCTCAGTGCCAAGATCAACCGCTATATCGGTACCAGTTTAGGTGTGATGGTCAGAAGGGAACAAAGGAGATTTCCAACTGAAAGCGCAGGTTCTATATTCCGTATGCTGATGCGGGGACGTCCAACAGAGCCCGAAGTGTGGCCTAATGGTAAACCCGGGCCAGACATTGAGAATGGCCAGAATCCTTATGTGATCACTACCAATGCTACCGGTTATAACGATAATCCAACTGACTATGTCCAGGTCAATGGGTCAGTTGATATCACGCAGCCCTGGGTTGAGGGATTGAAGCTGACACTGTCTGCTGCCATCGATAAGAACAGCCAGACCCAAAAAGTATGGCAAACACCCTGGGAGCTTTATTATTGGGACAGGATCACTTATGAAGCAGATGGAGTTACTCCCAAATTGGTTGGAGCTGTTCGTTCCAACTTTACAGATCCCCGGTTGACTCAGAGTTATGGTTCGGTACTCAATACCAACCTCACAGCCATGCTGAGTTACGATAAGAAGTTTGGTGCTAACCATACCCTGAACTTACTGGCTGGTGTAACCAAAGAACAATTCGAAGGCGAGAATTTCTTTGCTTACCGCCGTAACTATATTTCACCTGCCGTTGACCAGTTGTTCGCGGGCGGGTCACTCCAGCAGAACACCGGCGGAACTGCATACGAACGTGCCCGCCTGGGTTATTATGGCCGTGCACAATACAACTACAAAGAAAAATATCTCGCTGAATTTATCTGGAGGTACGATGGTTCTTACATGTTCCCCGAAGCCCACCGTTTTGGATTCTTCCCCGGTTTGTTGATGGGTTGGAATATTACCAACGAAGACTGGTTCAAAGTCAGCAAGATCAATTACCTGAAACTTCGTGCGTCCTGGGGACAGATGGGTAATGATGTGGTTTTCTATAACGGAAGCCTGCAGGAATATGCTTATCTCGCCACCTATGGCTTTGGACAATATCCGGTTAATAACCAGGTGATGACCACGCTGGTAGAAACCGTACTGGCCAACCCTGACTTTACCTGGGAAAGAGCCAATAACTATAATATAGGCCTGGATGGTAGCTTTTTTAACAACCACCTCGATGTGACACTCGAATTGTTCTATAACAAGAGAGACCAGATCCTGATCCAGAAAACCGGTTCTACTCCGGCATCTTCAGGTATCAATTCCCTGTTGCCCCCGGTGAATGCTGGAAAAGTTGAGAACAAAGGCTGGGAATTCAATGTTGCTTACAATGGTAAGATCGCGAAAGACTGGTCTTTCCGTGCAGGCATAAACGGAGGTATTGCCCATAATAAAGTGTTGTTCCAGGATGAAATACCAGGTGCTCCGGAATACCAGCGCCAGGAAGGAAAGCAAATGGGTGCCTACCTCGTATATAAATCTGCCGGTGTATTTCTTGACCAGGCCGATATCAACAAGAATACTATTGATTACAGTGGTGTAACCGGAACTCTCATTCCCGGTGACATGAAGTTCGAGGATGTAGATGGTGACGGTAAGATCACGGCGGATGACCAGGTTCGAATTGACAAAAGTTTGCTGCCTACCTTTAACTACGGTGCAACTTTTGAACTTCGTTACAAAGGGTTTGACCTGAATATTTTATTCCAGGGCGCATCCGGTGCTGCACTGCGGATACAAACAGAATCCGGTGATATTGGAAACTTCCTGCAGCAGCATTATGAAAACAGGTGGTCCATCGATCGTCCAAGCAGTGAGCATCCGAGATTGGCCAGCCGTGGCGATACGTATTTTACAGGAGGCAATTACGGGAACAATACCTATTTCCTTGTCGACAAAGATTACCTGAGGTTGAAGAATTTAGAGTTGGGATATAATTTCCAGCCAGGAGTTCTGGAGAAAGTTAAAGTCAGTAATTTGAGGGTATTCTTCAGTGGACTTAACGTATTCACCATCCAGGACAAAAACATGCCTTACGATCCGGAGTCAACCGTTCAAAGTGGTGTATTCTATCCACAAGCCAGGGTATTCAATGGCGGTATAACCTTAACGTTTTAATGAATCAGACATATGAGAAAACTAATCATCCCTCTTTTAGCTGCAGGTATCCTGGTCACCACCATGGGCGCCCTGAAATCCTGCAACAAAGACTTTCTTAATACAGAGCCGTTGGATCGGATCTCCAGTGAAGCAACCTGGTCCGATGGTGCATTATCGGAGGCCTTTATTTATAATGTATATTCTTTCCTTGGTTATGGTGGCTTTGAAGAGCAGGCACTTGCCGCACTAACAGATGAAGCCATGTTCACCCATGCGGGCCGGAATATCAATACATTCAACGAAGGGTCCGAAACTCCATCTAACCTGGCCTGGATGAGCGATACCTATAGATGGGACAGGATGTACCTTGCGATCCGCCAGGCCAATACAGCTATTCAAAATCTGCCAACAGCTACTTTTTCTGATGCTGTACTTAAAGAAAGGCTTTTAGGTGAGGCATATTTTCTGAGAGCTTATTACTACCAGCAACTGTTAAGGTTTTATGGTGGTGTTCCTCTCATTGATAAGCCTTATAGCCTGAATGAAGATTATACCATTGCCCGCAATACCTATGCAGAATGTGTAGCCTTTATTATAGCCGACCTTGATAAGGCCGCTGAAATGTTGAAGGCCAAACCCAATACAGCAGGGCGTGCTTCAAGACTTGCAGCATTGGCGCTGAAATCCAGGGTGCTTCTCTATGCAGCCAGTGACCTACATGACGGTCCAACTGCCAAGTCAAAATCGTCTACGCTTTCCAGTTATGCAAAGCTGGAGCTGGTGGCTTATCCTTCAGGTGACCGTACTGCCAGGTGGCAGGCAGCCAAAGCTGCAGCCAAAGCGGCTATGGATGAAGGACAGGGCTATAAGTTGGGCCTTTCAGCCCCTGAAACTCCAGCGCAGGGCAGGGCAAATTATATATCTATTGCTATGGGCGGTCAAAGTGCCGTTGGAGATGCCTCTGCAGCCGTTGAATTGATCTTCCAGCGCACACATACTGCCTTATATACCCAGGAAGATAACTGGCCCCTCGGAGGTATTCACTATGGCATCAACAATGGTCCAAATGGTTACCATAACTGGGCTGGTAATACGCCCATTCAGCAGTTGGTTGACGATTATGAAATGATGGATGGATCTAAGTTCGACTGGAACAATGCTGCGCATAAAGCTGCACCTTTTTCAAACCGTGATCCGCGATTCTACGGTACCATATTGTATGATGGCGCTCCCTGGAAACCCAGACCTTCTGACGTAAAGGATAAGGATCCGGCAGATCAGATCCAGTCCGGTTATTACGACAATGGTTCTGGTGGTATCATTAACGGCATAGATACACGCGAGTCTCCCGTAGAAAACTGGAATGGTAGTCGCACACACTACTATACCCGCAAATTCATAGACCCTAATCCTGCATTGGCAGATAATCAGTCAAATGCACAGGTGATTCCATGGCCCTTTATTCGTTACACCGAGCTCATGTTGAATTACATTGAAGCTTCCCTGGCATTGGGTCAGGAAGACGAAGCCCGGACCATGTTGAACAAGATCAGGTTCCGTTCAGGAATGCCGGCGGTGACCGACGCAGGTACAAACTTAGTTAACCGTTATCGAAACGAAAGGCGGATTGAAATGGCATATGAAGAACATCGATACCACGATGCACGCCGTTGGATGATACCGCTGGAAACTGTGGGTAGGGGCATTAAACAGGTTAAAGTGGTTGCCAAGCTGAAAGCAGGAAAATCTCCCCTGGTGCCATACCGATATGATCCTACCGTATACGATTATACCTATACCGTGGAAGATAATACGGAAAATGAAACACGCAAATGGTTCGATAAGATGTACTTCAGACCTATAAGCAGGGATGAAATGAACAGAAATGATAAACTGGTTCAGAATCCCGGTTATTGATAATTTACTATATTGAATCATCTCTCAGGCAAAAGATCTATCCCCCGGGATAGATCTTTTGCAATAGATCCATTGGTATGAAGATGTACAGATTATTTTTATTGTTCACTTTGTTGATATCCCTGGCCGGGACAGGATGTAAAAATGAAAGTGATGAGGAAAATGAAAGCAGCTCATTGTTTGAGCTGCTGACTCCGGAACAAACTGGAGTCAATTTCCAAAACACACTTACGGAAGGTCCCAATACAAATATTCTCATGTATGAATATTTTTATAACGGGGGCGGGGTGGCAGCCGGTGATTTTAATGGTGACGGACTTGTTGATCTGTATTTGACTTCGAATATGTCTGACAACCACATGTACCTGAATAAAGGCAACATGCAATTTGAAGATATAACCGAACGATCCGGTGCTGGTGGCAGACCAGGTCCCTGGAAAACCGGCGTAAATGCTGTGGATGTAAACGGAGATGGCAGACTGGATATTTTTGTATGCTATTCGGGCGCACTGCCTCCTGAAAAGCGGGCCAACCAGTTGTTCATCAATACCGGGAACTACAGTGATAATGTCCCTTCCTTTAAAGAAGAAGCGGAAGCCTATGGGCTGGCCAGTACAGGTTTCAGTAACCAGTCTTATTTTCTGGATTATGACCGGGATGGAGATCTTGATCTGCTGCTGCTCAATCACAATCCTAAAAATCTGCCTTTACTGAATGAAGCAGGAACGAGGGAGCTGTTCAGTATTGATAATCCTGATAAGGGTCTCAGGCTTTATCGCCAGGATAAAGGAAGGTTCAGTGATATAACAACCACCAGTGGTATCAATGGATCTGAATTAAGTTACGGGTTAGGGATAGGTATTTCAGATTTCAATTCAGATGGCTGGCCCGATTTCTATGTATCCAACGACTATTCAGTACCTGATTACCTGTATATCAATAACAGGAATGGGACTTTTTCCAATCAGCTGGAAAAGAGCATAGGTCATACCAGTCAGTTCTCTATGGGAAATGATATAGCAGATATCAACAACGACGGATTGACGGAGATCTACACCCTTGACATGCTGCCGATGGATAACCGTCGTCAGAAATTGCTGTTATCGCCCGACAATTTTGAAAAATTTGACCTCAATCTCCGAAGTGGATTTTACTATCAGTATATGAGGAACATGCTTCATCTGAACAACGGTAATGGTACGTTCAGTGAGGCCGGGCAGTTTTATGGAATATCAAATACTGACTGGAGCTGGTCAGCTTTGTTTGCAGATTACGATAATGATGGCTGGAAAGATCTGTATGTAACCAACGGTTATTTCAGGGATTATACTAACCTGGATTTTATCAATTACATGAATGATTACGTAAAAGAGAAAGGCAGGCTTACCAGGGAAGATGTGTTAAAGATCATCGAAAAGATGCCGTCGTCAGGAATCATGAACCAGGCATTCGCAAACAAAAATGGCAGGGGATTCAGCCATGCCAATGACATGTGGGGCTTTAAGGAAACATCGAACAGCAACGGTGCTGCCTATGCAGATCTTGATAATGACGGGGACCTGGATCTCATCGTGAATAATATCAATCAACCTGTTTTCATATACAGGAACGGATCTGCAGCAAAATCCGGATACCTGCAGTTCAAACTGAAAGGATCCGGAGCCAATACACAGGGAATAGGGGCGAAATTGAAAGTATATCACAACGGATTGATGCAGGTCCAGGAACAGAATCCTGCGCGCGGGTATCTTTCCACCGTGAGTTATGTATTGCATTTTGGTATGGGAAATGCAGCAAAGGCAGATTCAGTTACAATAGTATGGAACAGTGGGAAGGCTCAAACCTTATATGATGTTAAAACCGGACAGGTGGTCAGCTTGGCTGAATCCGATGCAAATCTATCAGCAACAGGGCCCCAGCCCGTTGAAACTTTGTTCAGGGAATCGGAATTTGCGGTTGATCATACCGGGTCTGCACCGCCAGTGAATGATTTCAACCGGCAGCCCTTGCTGATCCATGGCTTTTCAAATGCCGGGCCCTCATTGGCAAAAGGAGATTTTAATCGTGATGGCCAGGAAGACATCATAGTGGGAGGAGACAAAGGCCGGGCGGCAGAACTTTATATGGGGCATGGTGATGGAAGATTCATTCGAAAAACGATCTCAGTATTTGAACAGGACAAAGCTTTCCGCAATTCAGCCCTTGAAGTATTTGATGCTAACGGTGATGGGTATGCGGATATTTATGCTGCCAGCGGCGGATACCATGATCTTGACAAAAACGATCCTTTGCTTGCGGACAGGTTATACCTGAACAATGGCAGGGGTGATTTTTCAAGATCGAAGAACATTC
>JAHEFC010000125.1 GCA_024640385.1 Sphingobacteriales bacterium | reverse complement strand
TATGTCACACTGGGGATAGGCGTATTTGGGTATGATCCCTACGCATACCTGGACGGCCAGAAATATTATCTGAGACCACTGGGTACCGAAGGACAGGGAAGCTCATTTTACCCTGAACGCCAGGTTTATGGCAATACCGCATTTTGTTTCCCCATTGGCATGGGAATAAAATATAATATAAATCCATCTCTGAACTTCGCCTTCGAAATATCTTATCGCTTTACCGGAACCGACTATTTGGACGATGTCAGCACCACCTATGCAGGTCCTTCGGCTTTTGAACCACAGTCGCCGGCCTATTACCTTCAAGACCGGAGTAATGAGGTTGGAGCCCCAATAGGCGTGGCAGGCAGGCAGCGCGGTTTCAATTCCCAGAAAGACCAATACATTATTATTGAAGCCAGCCTCTCTATTCCCCTGAGCAGTTATAAGTGTCCTACGCCGGGAAGACCGAGATAGCAGGTTGCAGGTTGCAGGTTACAGGTTGCAGGTTGCAGGTTGCAGAATTTTTCCTCTCGCCTCTCGCCTCTCGCCTTTCGCCTCTCGCCTTTCGCCTCTCGCCTCTCGCCTTTCGCCTTTCGCCTCTCGCCTCTCGCCTTTCGCCTCTCGCCTCTAAATATTGGTCAATTAGCCAATTACTTAATTTATCTTTGCAAACCGGGAAATTATATTATGACCTTAAAGGACCAGATCAATTTGGAAAAGCTGCCCAGGCATATTGCCATCATCATGGATGGTAATGGAAGATGGGCTGAGGAAAAAGGCCAGGATCGTCTTTATGGTCATTTTCATGGAGTTGAAAGTGTCAGGAATATTGTTGAGGGTTGTGCGGAATTAGGCATTGAATTCCTTACGCTGTATGCTTTTTCCACTGAAAACTGGGACCGCCCGGTACATGAGGTAACAGGGCTGATGGAGCTTTTGGTCGAGACGATCCGTAAAGAAGTTCCTATTCTGAATAAGAATAATATACGCCTGCATGTGATCGGGGCATTGGACATGCTGCCTGATTATGCCCGTAAAGAGCTGAATGAGGCTCTTGAAATGACCGCTGCCAATACCGGGCTGAACCTGGTCATGGCCCTCAGTTACAGCTCCCGCTGGGAACTGGTAAATGCCGTCAAGAAGATCGGTTTGGACGTTAAAGCCGGCAAGATCCAGCCCGAAAAGATCAACCAGGATGTTTTGGAACAATATCTTTCCACCAGCGATTTCCCTGACCCGGAACTAATGATCAGAACCAGCGGGGAATTCAGGATCAGTAATTTCCTGTTGTACCAGCTGGCTTATGCGGAACTGTATTTCACTTCTACCCGCTGGCCCGATTTCAGAAAAGAACACCTTTACGAGGCAATTATCGACTTCCAGAAACGGGAAAGACGCTTTGGCAAAACCCACCAGCAGATCGAGGAAAAAGACAAAGAGGAAGTCACCGGAACCCCCGGCTAAACCTCTGTGTCTCCGTGTTTTTCTCCCACTCTCCTTATTTAATTAACAAAGCATTCAAAGAAAAGCCGTTATTTTGCCCCCTATTTAGAAATTTGTAGAATAGAACCCGGATGCGCGTAATTGGTACTCTCTTCATACTTACTGCTTTTTTTCTTGCTAAATCTACTGCCGCGCAGACTGATAGTATTCCGGTTAAGCAAGACAGCACCAGAATACCTCAGGATACGATTCCCCAGGCATCAGTTGACCCGGAGTTGCTGAATATCCTAAACGCAAAAACGCCCAGGAAATATATCATACAGGAGATCAAAGTGACAGGTGCAAGGATGTTCGATCCTGCCATTGTCATTTCTGTTTCCGGCCTGGCAGTGGGAGACGAAGTGACTTTACCCGGAGGTGACGCTTTTTCGAAAGCGATCAACAGGTTGTGGACACAGAACATGTTTACCAATATAAACATCTTCGTGACCAAACTGGAGGGAAGAAATATCTGGGTGGAGATTGTTGCGACTGAGCGGCCAATGCTTTCTGATTACAGTTTTAAAGGCGTGAAGAAGGGTGAGGCTGATGAATTGAAAGAAAAAGTGGGCATTTTCCAGAACCGCGTTGTGACCGACAACATGCGGTTGAATGCCATTGAGAATATCCGCAAATATTTTGTTGAAAAGGGCTATATGAATGTTGACGTAAAGATCAACGAGAAGCCCGATCCAAAATCAGCAGGTAAAATTGTTTTTGAATTCGACATTACGAAAGGAAAGAAAGTGAAAGTTGACAATATTCACTTCTTTGGCCAGGAATCAGTGACTGAGCAGAAATTGAAATCTCAGCTCAAGGGTACCAAGGAAATGAGTAAGGTGACACTGTTTCCTCCCGAAGTGGGCAGCCCCTATGGTCCGATCGAGAAAAAAACTTTCTCTGAATTCTGGAAAGAAAAAGGATACCTGAGGCCTTCTGCAATAAGGGATTATATAGAACCATGGTTCAGGTTTAAGATGTTCGCCAATGCTAAATTCAACGAGAAGAAATATCAGGAAGACAAAGAGAAGGTGCTGACATACCTGAATTCACAGGGTTTCCGTGATGCGCAAATTGTTAAAGACACCCAGTACATGAATCAGAAAGGTGCGCTTAATGTAGACCTGATGGTGAATGAAGGGAACAGGTATGTATTCGGCAACATCACATGGAGAGGAAATACCAAATATTCTGATTCAGTGCTTTCACTGCTTTTGAATATCAAGAAAGGGGATACTTATAATATAGAGACCCTGAATAAGCGCCTGGGTAAGGAACTTTCCCAGGAAGGTGGAGATATCAGTTCATTATATATGGACGATGGTTACCTGTTCTTCCAGATCGACCCTGTGGAAACCGCAGTGTATAATGATACCATCGATTTTGAGATCAGGCTTCGGGAAGGTCCGCAGGCAACGATCAAAAACGTGAACATATCAGGTAATGATAAAACCAAGGAGTATGTTATCCGTCGTGAGTTGAGAACCGTGCCGGGAGAGAAGTTCAGCAGGTCTGACCTTATACGGTCCCAGCGAGAGATCGTCAACCTTGGATATTTTGAACAGGAAAAACTTGGTCTGCAGCCCGTGCCTAACCAGGAAGACGGAACGGTGGACATTAATTATTCTGTGGTTGAGAAATCTTCAGACCAGCTTGAACTGTCTGCAGGTTGGGGTGGCGGTATCGGTTTGACCGGTACGCTTGGTGTAACCTTTAATAACTTTTCAATCAGGAACATATTCAAGAAAGAAACCTGGGATCCCCTGCCTTCAGGTGATGGCCAGAAGCTCTCTTTAAGGTTCCAGTCCAACGGACGTTATTACCGTTCTATCAATGCTTCTTTCACAGAGCCATGGCTTGGAGGCAAGAAAAGAAATTCCTTTACGGTCAGCATTTTCAATAACAAGTTTTCAAATGCATACAATCCCAGTACCGGATTGTTTGACAGGAAATATTCTGATTCTTCTTACCTGAAAACAACGGGTATGACCCTTTCATTGGGCAAGCAATTGAAGTGGCCGGATGACTTCTTCACGCTGGTATATTCGCTGAACTTCATCAATTATAATGCAAGGAACTACCCGATCTTCCCGGGTTTTAATACGGGTACTTCAACCAACTTCAGTTTGAAGATCGCGTTGAACAGGTCTTCTATCGACCAGCCCATCTTCCCGAGAAGTGGTTCCAACTTCCTGCTTAGCGGTCAGTTCACTCCGCCCTGGTCTTCCCTCAGGGGTATAAATGAAGCAGACATATTCAGGCTGGTGGAGTTCCACAAATGGAAGTTCACAGGGGAATGGTATGTGCCACTCACAAAAGGTGCGGGTGCTGAAAAAAACAGGCAGTTCGTATTGCGTGTAGCCATAAAATACGGTTTCATAGGCAGGTATACTTCGCAGTTACCCATCTCTCCGTTTGAGCGGTTCCAGGTTGGTGATGCGGGCCTGACAAACAATTTTGGCGTACTGGGTTACGATATCATCGCCCACAGGGGTTATCCGGTATATGAAACTTCTGAACCATCTATTAACCCGGATCAGCAACAGGCTTCACAGTTCTTTACTATCTTCAATAAGTATACGATGGAGATACGGTACCCGCTTGTAACCAATCCAAGCAGTACCATTTTCGGTCTTGCTTTCTTTGAAGCCGCGAATGGATGGTATTCTTTCAAAACCTATAATCCATTCCGGTTAAGAAGATCCGTGGGTCTGGGTATGCGTTTCTTCCTCCCGATGTTTGGTTTGCTTGGATTTGACTATGGTGTAGGGATAGACAGGCTGACGAACGGAGGAAAAATCAAGGATGCTTCCAGGTTCACCTTCATGCTGGGGTATGAGCCTGAATAGAATTCATTTGTAGTCATCAAAAATATAAGCCATGAAAAAACTGATCATTCTTGCTGCATGCTTTTTCTGCTTTGCAGGCATCAGCCAGGCTCAGCGTTACGCCATTATAGATACGAAATATATCCTGGACAAATTGCCGGAATACAAGGATGCACAGAAAAAGCTTGATGCGCTTTCTGAACAGTGGCAGAAAGAGATCGACGCCAAGCAGAGTGAACTGGATCAGATGTACAGAAACTATGAAACTGAGCAGGTTATGCTCAGTGATGAATTGAAGAAGAAGCGTGAAGATGAACTGTTCAACAAGGAAAAGGAATTGCGCGATCTGCAAAGGAGGCGTTTTGGGTTTGAAGGCGACCTTTTCAAGAAAAGGCAGGAGCTGATCAAGCCGGTGCAAGACAAAGTCTACAATGCTGTACAAAAACTTGCAGTTGCCAGACAATACGATTTCATTTTAGATAAAAGTGAAGGAATAACCGTTATCTTTGCCGACCCTAAACTGGACAAAAGCGACGATGTGCTGAAGGAAATTGGTGTTAAATAACTCTTAACGGGGCCAGGGAAGGCAACTTTGAACCAGGTTATACCTACTATTAAAATAACAGAAACAGAATTTTTACAAAACGAAAAGTACATGAAAAAGTTAGTAGCAATGATTTGCATCGCAGTGGCAGGAATGGTTTCCACAGGTGCTATGGCCCAGACTGCGCCTATAAAAGCAGCCTATGTGAGTGTTGATGAAGTGGTACAGATGATGCCTGAATACAGGAAAGCCATGGGAGATCTTGCACAGTTTGACAGTGCACTGCAGATCAATTACGCTGAAACCCTCCAGGAGTTGAACAGGCAGGACAGTATAATGAAAGCCGACTCAACCAAATGGTCCAACGCCCAGAAAACTGCAAAAAGGGAAAGCATGAGGAAATTGTTCACTGACCTCCAGGGTTTTGAGCAGCAGTACCAGCAGCAGATGCAGCAAAAGCAGGAAGAACTGCTTGCCCCGGTTGCCCAGAAAGCCAACCAGCTTATCCAGGATGTTGCGAAGACAGCAGGTTATACCCATGTATTCCGTAAAGAAGCCCTGATCGTTTATCCTGAAACTGATGACCTTCTTCCTAAGGTAAAAGCTAAACTCGGTCCTAATGCGGTAACACCGCCAGCCAGGCCCGGTGGCATCCCCAAGAAGTAATAGTTATAATAGAAGATATTAAAGAGCTGCCTCCCATCGAGGCAGCTTTTTTATTACATTCATTCTCACATTTACCGCATTTACCACATTCATCACATTCTGTATGATCGGTGTTTTTGATTCCGGATATGGAGGATTGACCGTATTGAAGTCGTTAGTGGACAGGTTACCCCAGTATGATTATATCTACCTGGGCGATAATGCAAGGGCCCCATATGGCACGCGGTCTTTTGAAACGGTCTACCAATACACCCTCGAGTCCGTGGAATGGCTTTTCAACAAAGGTTGTCCCCTGGTGATCCTGGCCTGCAATACGGCTTCTGCGAAGGCTTTAAGGTCTATACAGCAGCAAGACCTGCCTCATATGGAGCCGGGTAGGAGGGTTTTGGGTGTGATAAGGCCTACAACGGAAGTGATCGGGAATTATTCATCTTCAGGGGAGATCGGGATATTGGCTACCCCCGGAACGGTTAGTTCAGAATCCTACCCCATTGAAATTGAGAAATTTTTCCCTGGATTGAAAGTGTTTCAGCAAGCCTGCCCAATCTGGGTTCCCCTGATCGAGAATAATGAACACCTGACCGATGGAGCATATTATTTTGTGAAGAAATGTGTGAGATCCCTCCTTGACCAGTCAGCACATATTGATACCATCTTGCTGGCCTGCACCCACTACCCCCTTTTACAGGATAAGATAGCAATGGCGGCAGGCCCCGGTGTACGGATCGTCAGCCAGGGGGAAATAGTGGCCCTGAGCCTGGAGGATTACCTGAAAAGACACCCTGATATGGAGGAAAAGTTGGGAAAAGGCGGGAGCAGGGCGTTCTATACCACTGATTCTACTGAAGATTTTGATAGGCATGCAACTACGTTCTACCAGGCTGAGGTGAGAAGCAGCCATGCGAGGTTGTAATGTTATTCGCCCACATTGATCACATTCACCACATTCCTCACATTGTAGTGCAAAAATTTGCGTGAAGCAAATTTTTGCACTACCTTCGCCGTCCTTTCACGAAACCAGGGGTATGGTGACCTCCGGAGCGATAAGAAAACCGGCTTTCCGGGAATTATTCAACGTGAAAAATTAAAGAGCATGAAACGTACATTCCAACCTCATCGTAAGCGTCGTAAAACTGTTCACGGTTTTCGCAAGCGCATGGAAACAGCTAATGGCCGCAAGGTCCTGGCTAGCCGTCGCAGGAAAGGCCGTAAGAAACTGACTGTTTCTGATGAGATGAAAAAGAAGTAGATCTTCATTTTCGGCAAGATATTCCCCCGTCAAAACCGGGGGTTTTTTTGTTTTCAACCCTCCGGTAATTGTCAGCCGCTGGTGCTAACTTTATCATCTTGAAACTGCATACATTATCCCGGAATGAGAGGCTGAAAAGCCGCAAACAGATCGACAAACTGTTCAACACCGGCCGGTATTTCAACATGGCGCCCCTGAGATTGAACTATACTATTGAACCTTGCGGTGAAAACGATCATTTGCAGATGGGGGTTGGCGTTTCAGGAAAGCATTTTAAAAAAGCGGTGGACAGGAACCGGGTAAAAAGACTGATCCGGGAAGCCTGGAGGCTGCAAAAATCTGATCTGGTCAAACAAGCCCAACTGGCGGGCTTGTCGTTGAAAGTATTTATCATTTATACCGGCCGCGAACTTCCCGATTTCAAGCTGATCTACGAAAGAACCGGATCAGCTATTGCAAGATTTTCATCCCTGATCAATGAAACAGATCCTACGCATACTTAGCCTGCCCTTCATACTACTGGTGAAGATCTACCAGTGGGTGATCTCGCCGATGCTTGGCCCCAAGTGCAGGTATACACCCACCTGTTCTGAATACACCATTCAAGCGCTGAAAAAATATGGACTTTTTAAAGGAGGATGGTTGTCAGTCAAACGGATCTCCAGCTGCCATCCCTGGGGCGGCAGCGGATATGATCCGGTACCCTGATTAGTGTGTTTACCGGTTAGTACGTTAACCGGCTGATGCATTGGATAAACAGGATAGATATATTTTTTCAAACCTCATGTGGTACACTTGCCCTGGCTTAATCTTACAGGGCAGGAAAACTGGCTCTTCCATACTTATCTAATACATTAACCGGCTAACATACTAACCGGCCAGCACACTAAATAGAGCTTTATATAAATCAAAAAAGAGTACCGGAATCCGATACTCTTTCTTGTTTATCAGGTGCATTACCCGGTTAACCTGTTAACCGGCAAGCACATTAATCAAAGTCTTGATGCAACTTTGTTCCAATTCACCACATTCCAAAATGCGTTCAGGTATTCTGCGCGGCGGTTCTGGTATTTCAGATAATAAGCATGTTCCCATACATCCACACCTAATATCGGTGTGCCTTTTACTTCAGCAACATCCATCAGCGGATTGTCCTGGTTAGGAGTGCTGGTTACTGATAATTTGCCATCAGCTCCTTTGATCAGCCAGGCCCAGCCGCTGCCGAAACGGGTCATACCAGCATTGTTCATTTTCTCTTTAAGGCCGTCGAAAGATCCAAAAGCCTGGTTGATGGCATCAGCCAAAGCTCCTGTTGGTGCGCCGCCTGCATTGGGAGCCAGGCTTTCCCAGAAAAAGGTATGATTCCAGTGACCGCCACCATTATTCCTCACTGCCGGAGAAATGGAACCAGCATTGGCTACCAGTTCTTCCAGTGATTTGTTCTCATGTGGAGTACCGGCAATGGCTTTGTTCAGATTGTCAACATATGCCTGGTGATGTTTGCCATGGTGGATCTGCATTGTAGTTGCGTCGATATGCGGCTCGAGTGCATCATGTGAATAAGGCAGGGGTGCTAATGTGAATGACATAGTAATAGTATTTTAAAATTTAAAAAGATCTGCTTCGGTTCCACAATTCGTGTGCCCTTCAGCGTAATGATTAAACAAAATTAACGGCAATTGGTTGAACCATCATTACCGCATTTTAAGTTTATGTAGTTTCTTTCCCTGTTTCGTAAAAACTTCCAATTGTCCCCTGCTTTGCATATCATTTTTCACAGTAACACAGTACCAACTCACTGAGCCGGAAAATGCGGCCCTTGCCTTTTTCAAATGCTTCCCCACCTTCTCAACGATCTCCGTATAGGTAAGCGCTTCCCCGCCAGCTAAAGCCGTTGAAATCGCCCCGTGAAAAAGATCATAAATTTCCCGGTCAATATTCAGTGAAGAGCCCGTATTGGGATTCATGCAGCTGATTTTTTCTTTTGACATGTTATCTTTTTTTACGAAAGAATTCTTTGATCAGCCAGGCAGATTCCTCAGCCAACACACCCTTTGTTACCGAAGTCTTCGGGTGGAACGGGAAAGCGGTCCCCGTTGTTTTACGGTGGCCGTTCTTTTCATCGTCTGCTCCCCAAACAACTCTTCCTATCTTACTCCAGTAAATTGCCCCGGCACACATGAGGCAGGGTTCAACCGTAACATAGAGGGTAGCCTCAGGCAGGTATTTGGCTCCCACATAATTAAATGCCGAAGTCAGGGCGATCATCTCCGCATGGGCAGTGGGATCATTAAGTTTCTCCACCATATTATAGCCCCTGGATATGATCTTTTCATTCACCACCACAACCGCGCCAACCGGAACCTCATCTTCCTCAAAAGCCGTGGCAGCTTCTTTCAGGGCCATCTTCATAAAATATTCATCTGTATACATTGCAGCGGAGATTCGTAGCTTTAAGGTAGATATTGATTAGCTTGACAAGGTAAACATTAATAGATAATTGTGATGGAAACAGTGCTTGACTTAAAGGGTGTTTTAAGAACAGATCAACAGGATCTCCCGGCGGAGATCGCCCGTATTTACGGGAAGCAGCAGAACTTTTTTGCGTCGGGAGCAACCCGGAGCTATGCTTTCCGTAAAGAACAGCTGAAGAAGTTACAAAAAGCCGTAAAGTCCTATGACCAAAAGATCATTGATGCACTTGCCCGGGACTTTAGGAAATCAGCTTTTGAAACTTTCGGAACCGAGATCGGTCCTCTGCTCACAGAGTTGAGGCATACCCTCAGGGACCTTCGTAACTGGATGAGGCCTGAGAAAGTAAACACGCCGTTACCGTTTCTGCCAAGTACCAGCTGGACCTATGCAGATCCACTTGGTGTTACACTGATCATCAGTCCCTGGAATTATCCCTTCCTGCTTTTATTCCGTCCATTGATCTCTTCCGTCGCAGCCGGCAATACCGTGATCCTGAAGCCTTCAGAAATATCGGCCAATATTGCGGCAGTGATCACTGATATGATCAGGGAGAATTTTGATGAAGAATATATCGCAGTGATCAATGGAGACGGTGAAGCGGTAGGTAATGAACTTTTAAATAATTACCATTTAGATCATGTTTTCTTTACCGGTTCCGTGAACGTGGGTTCTAAGATCATGCAGATGGCTGCCAGGCATCTCAGTCCTGTTACCCTTGAATTAGGC
>JAHEFC010000426.1 GCA_024640385.1 Sphingobacteriales bacterium | reverse complement strand
ACCGTTCAGGTAATCGGGCTTGCTCTCACTTCTGAACTGCACACCGGAATTCATGGTACTGTCAACCATCAGTTCAAGTTCAAGAACGAAATCTCCGTAGTCAGCTTCGGTAGCGAGAAAGGAATTGGGTTGGTCCGATACCGTGGTACCAACTATCATATTATTCTTCACTTCGTATTTGGCCTGACCGTTCAGCTGTTTCCAGCCGGTAAGGTCTTTACCGTTGAAAAGGGGTTTCCAATCGCCCGACTGGCCAAATAGAAGTACAGGAGAAAACAGGATCAGAGCCGAAAAAAATTGTCTAAGCATCGTAGTTGGGTTACAATTAAGTTAGTTACAAATTATTATTACCTTAAATAAATAATTACGAAAACGATGGAAATCCTTCACCTCGACAATGGTGCGAAGGGTTGCTTTTTTGTGGAAGAAAAGAAAAAGCGGCTTGCAGAGATGCATTATGTCTGGTCGGGGGTAAATATGATCATCGATTATACGGTGATCAGGGATCGCAGGAACCTGCACAGGGGCTATGAACGGCACCTTATGCACGAAGCGGTGGAATTTGCCAAAGCAAACGGTATTCATATCATTCCATTATGCCCTGAAGCTCAGCGGATGATGGAACAGATGCCGGCTTACCAGGAGGTGCTTATTTAAGAAAAATGCCCTGATTTGGGATATAAAGTTCAATTCATTACCTTTGCTGCCCATCAGGAAACTGGTGGCGGTTTCGGGAAGTAGCGCAGGCCGGTAGCGCACCTGGTTTGGGACCAGGGGGTCGCAGGTTCGAATCCTGTCTTCCCGACGAATAAGAAAAGCCTTTGGCATAAGCCAGAGGCTTTTTTGTTGGCAGCATCGCATACTTGCAGATGCGAACCAACAAAAAGACGAAACGCCCCCATTTCCTGGACATTTCCGGGCAAATATGACCAACAAAATATTCGATGATTTCGAGGCGTTTTTCTAAGGCTATCCACATTCTCAGTTACCCCATCATTTCCGGAAGTCGATGATTCACAATTTTGAATTATGCCATGCGAGATAGTTATTACACAAGCAACGATTCATACTAAAACAGATTTTTATGTATTTAAACATAATTGTTATTGACGATTTTAAAATTTCCGCAGCACTTTCATAAATATTTATGAGATTTCACCTACTGTTTTTCTACTAAAACACCAATCAGTATATGATTTTATGCAATTAAATTTCCGCTTTGGCTTCAGCGAGGGTTACGGTTCTACCTAAGGCCCCGAACTCATGCAGATCACCAAAAACTTCGATGCGGATAGCCTGATCAATGCCGCCGAGATAGACAGGCTCAAAACCACTGTCGCGGATCAATTCCCCGATTTCTGTATTTATGCTGATGTCATTTGTT
The DNA here is from genome assembly GCA_024640385.1 of Sphingobacteriales bacterium. Taxonomy (GTDB): domain Bacteria; phylum Bacteroidota; class Bacteroidia; order Chitinophagales; family Chitinophagaceae; genus Pollutibacter. The sequence continues at coordinate 2,186 of JAHEFC010000426.1, read as the reverse complement.
GCATAAAATAATACATTAGCCGGGGTTTGGTGGGCAGCATTGCCAAGGGTAGCAGCACCCAGTGTTCCAAAGGCTTTTGCCAATTTTGCACCTTTTGGAAGTTGGGCAGAGAGCACCTGACCAGCTGAATCGTTCTCACCAATGATCTTTTTAAAGCCACCACCATCAGCTGGTGCAATCGGGTTGGATGGATCGACGATGATCTTGCCTGCAAGATCAGATGCGTACTGCTTCAGAAACTCCTGAATGGGGTTGAAATAGATCGCAAGGATAATGATATCGGCCTCTTTGATAGCGCCAGGGATTTCTGCTGGTTGTACCAGGTTTCCCAGTTTCTGCGCCAGTTCTTTTGCTTTCGCAAACGTACGGTCTGCTACTATAACGGGGCGACCACCTTTTACAAGATTCGATGCTACCGCTCCGCCAATATTGCCAAGACCAATTACAGCTACTTTAGATTTCTGTGACATACTATTTCTTTTTGATTGTTACTGATTACTTGTGAATACAAATTTCACTCAATCAGTACCCCAGTTCCAATGAACTGGTTTAAGAAATAGTCTTAATGTAGATTAAGGTATTTGTTTGCTGCGCTTGTTGCGAAGTTTACTTAAAAACTCCGGAGTAATCCCCAAAAAAGATGCGATTTGAACCTGTGACAGGCGGTTGATCAAGTGAGGATAAATCTCTAAAAAAGATTGATAACGTTCTTCGGCAGTAGAGCTGATGTTTTGCAGTAGTCTTTCCTGTAAACGAACAAAACCATTTTCTATAATCACTCTGAAAATACGATCAAATTTTGGTGCTTGTATATAGAGTGAAATCAGGTCCTCATGGATGATTTGTAATACAACGGTGTCTTCCAGGGCATCAATGTTCAGGGAAGATGGCTTTATACCATGAAAACTTCCCAGATCGTTTATCCAGGAGTTCTCCGCAGCAAACTGAAGGGTATGGGTATTCCCCTTCTCATCAATCTTATACATTCTCAAACAACCCCTGACCACAAAATAAAAATGAGTGCAGACGTTTCCTTCCTGTAATACGTACTGCCGTTTTCTGAAAAGACGGGAATGAAACTTTGTTCTAACCAATTCTCTTTCTACTTCATCTAAAGGAATAAGTTGACCAAAATAAGAATACAAGGATTCAATTGATATTTGTGAAATGGCGTCCGTCACAGAACTAAAGGTGAGGAAAATTTGCTGAAAAACTTATAGAAGTGTTCAAATGGAATGCCTTTTTAACGCATTTCGTCCCGTTGCCAAACCATTGTAACCTGCATATAAAGCTGCTTTTGAAATACCCACTCCCATTCACTGACCAGCAACGGATATGAGCCAAAGATTGTTATTCGAGGTCCTTGATTTAAAGATTGATTTAGATTGTTCTCCTCCAATTAAGTTCTACTACCACAACCATGTTGAACATTTTATTGTTGAAAACGATGTGATCACCAACCCCAAAGAATCACTGGAAAAAGGATATAAATATGTGGCTTCAGTACAGCTAAAGGATTGAAAACGTTGCAATGCTAACGCGGATGTCCGCTCGCTGGCTGCTAAAAACCTACCTTATATTTCTCCCAATTGGCCGATATATTCAGCCTTCTCATCTATATGATGGCTAAGTATGGCATACTCTGACTACCTTACCCCTACCCGCAGCCTTGATCACTGAAGTTCCGTCCCATGGAGCTTATTAACTCATCTTAAAACACAAACTAATGAAATCAATTTCACTGGCTTTTACAGCATTTATCCTGCTGCTGGCAACATCCTGCAACAACAATAAAACCACAACCGAAGAAGTCAAAGCTTCGGACACCGTTGCCGCTCCGGAAGCTCCACCACCACCACCTGCCCCGCCTGCACCGGCCGACGTTGTGCTGGTCTGGCATAAAGTGGCAAACTTTGACAAATGGCTGCCCGGTTATGAAGCACATGATTCTGCACGACTGGCGTATGGCCTCCACAACTATATCATTGGCAGGGAACTATCAGATCCCAATATGGTATTGGTGGCCATGAAAATGGACGACCTGGACAAAGCAAAATCATTCTCAAATTCACCTACTCTGCAGGAAGCCATGAAAAAATCAGGCGTGGTGGGCAAGCCCTCCATCAGCATGGTCGATATCCAATTCATGGATTCCACTACAAACAACCAGACCACCAGGGTGATGG
>JAHEFC010000124.1 GCA_024640385.1 Sphingobacteriales bacterium | reverse complement strand
AACGATGAGTGATGGTGTTCTTTGCTTAATGATGGATCTCGCATCTCTTACCGTGATAGCCTCGGGGGTATTACTGCTCCCGAAGTTGGAATAACTGAGCATGGCGATCCTTGGGGTAATACCAAAAGACCGCACCTCTTTGGCAACCAGCAAGGTGATGTCTGCCAGTTCTTCCGAAGTGGGATTGAAGTTGACCGTGGTATCAGCAAGGAATAAAGGGCCCCTGTTTGTGAGCATGATGTACATGCCTGCGATCTTCTTGACACCTTCTTCTGTGCCAATGATCTGGATAGCAGGTCTGATGGTATCCTGGTAGTTCCTGGTTAAACCCGATATCATGGCATCTGCATCGCCCAGTTCCACCATCATGCATCCGAAATGATTCCTGTCTTTCATTTTCTTGAAAGCTTCGTATGCATTTATACCGCGACGCTGCCTTTTTGAAAAATAGAGTTCACCATATTCCTGGCGCTTATGTTCCATATCATCGGCTTTTGGATCGATGATGGGAATTCCATCCAGGTCAATGCTGTGCTGCTGTGCTATAAGCATGATCTTTTTCGGATCACCTAACAGTATCGGGTAGGCGATTCCTTCGTCCAGGGCAAGTTGTGCGGTCTTCAGGATCTTCGCGTTCTCACCATCAGCAAACACCACGCGCCTGGGATCTTTTCTCGCTTTTGTTCCAATGGCCCTCATTAGCTGATTGTCTATGCCCAGTCTCTTGTTGAGCTGCAGTGCGTAGTCGTCCCAGTCAGTGATAGGCCTGGCAGCTACTCCACTTTCAATCGCTGCTTTGGCTACCGCGGGCGCTACTGTTTCCAGCAACCTGGGATCAAGCGGTTTGGGTATGATATAGTTGGCGCCAAAGGCGATATTACTGTCGTTATATGCCATATTGACGATATCGGGCACAGTTGTTTTTGCCAGTTCAGCAAGCGCTTTCACCGCAGCCTTCTTCATGGCTTCGTTGATCGTAGTTGCCCTCACATCCAGCGCTCCACGGAAGATGTAGGGGAAGCCCAGTACGTTGTTCACCTGGTTGGGATAATCGCTTCTTCCAGTTGCCATGATCACGTCTTCCCTGGCAGATGTGGCTTCTTCATAACTGATCTCAGGGTCAGGGTTGGCCATCGCAAATACGATGGGATTTTTCGCCATGGATCTAACCATCGCACCATTCAATACCCCTCCTTTACTGAGGCCGATGAAGACATCCGCACCTTTTATACCATCTTCCAATGATAAAACAGCACCTTCTACCGCAAACTTTGCCTTCCTTTCATCCAGGTCAGCCCTTGATGTAGTGATGAGCCCTTTAGAATCAAACATGCGGACGTTTTCTTTTTTCGCCCCAAAGGCTATGTATAATTCAACACAGGCAATGGCTGCAGCACCTGCGCCATTGACTACAAAATGTACTTCATCGATATTCTTTCCCTGTATTTCCAGCGCATTGAGCAATGCCGCTGCACTGATGATCGCGGTGCCGTGCTGGTCATCGTGCATCACGGGGATCTTCATTTCGCTTTTCAGCCTTTTCTCAATATGAAAACATTCTGGCGCTTTGATGTCTTCCAGATTGACACCGCCGAAAGTGGGCTCCAGTGCTTTTACGATCTCCACAAATTTGTCTGGGTCTTTTTCATTGATCTCTATGTCGAACACATCTATATCTGCGAAGATCTTGAACAGAACACCTTTTCCTTCCATGACCGGTTTACCGGCTTCAGGCCCGATATCTCCCAGGCCCAGCACGGCCGTGCCATTGCTGATCACCGCCACCAGGTTGCCCTTGGCTGTGTATTTATAAACGTCATCCGGATTTCTGAAGATCTCCATACAGGGTTCTGCCACACCGGGTGAATAGGCAAGAGAGAGGTCTCTTTGTGTTTTTGCTTCTTTGGTAGGCACCACTTCGATCTTTCCCGGCCTGCCCTTGGCATGATACTCAAGCGCCTGTTCTTTTCTTAAATCATTTTGCATAGTCAATCGTTTCGTTCAAATTAGTCAATAGTGATATTCCGGATTCCGGATTAAGGATTCCGGATTATGTTCTCAATCCGGAATTCTCAATCCGGAATCCGGAATTATGTTATTCGTAACGTCGCTCCAAAAAAGGCCATCATACTCATCCCTATCTCGATAGCATCTTCATCTATGTCAAATGTGGGAGTATGTACTCCTGAGCTGATCCCTTTTTTCCTGTTACCCGTGCCAAGCCGGAAAAAACATCCCGGTATCTTCTGGGAATAATAGCCGAAGTCTTCAGCCCCCATTCTCAATTCCGTTTCTTCTACACGTTCCTGCCCCATGAACTCTGCCGCTTTTGCCATGGCAATGACGTGCAGTTTTTCATCGTTGTATACATTGGGATATCCCACGTCTATATGCAATTCTATTTCTGCCCCCATTCCTTTTGCCACTGATTCAACCTGTTGCCTGATCAGTTCATGCGCCTTCGATCTCCAGGCTTCGTCCATGGCCCTGAATGTTCCCATCAGCTTCACTTCATGCGGTATCACGTTGGTGGTATAACCTCCATTAAAAGAACATATGGATAATACGGAAGGGGAGAAGGGGTTGTTATTCCTGCTTACGATCTGCTGAAGCGCAACTACAATATGCGAAGCCACCAGTATCACATCGGTAGTCTGGTGCGGGGCAGCAGCATGACCGCCCTTACCCTTGACGGTTATATAGATCTCGTCTGCACTCGCCATCACTTTACCGCCCCTGAAACTCAGTTTGCCAGTTTCAAGTTGGGGGTTGACGTGCATGCCAACAATAAGTTCGGGATTTGGTTTTTCCAATACGCCTTCCCTGATCATGATGCTTGCTCCACCAGGATTTCTTTCTTCTCCCGGTTGGAAGATGAGCTTAACGGTGCCAGTCCATTCCTGTCTGGTCTCTTGGAGGATCCTGGCCGCCCCTAACAGGCAACTGGTGTGCACATCATGTCCGCAGGCATGCATCACGCCATCGTTCACAGAACGATAGGGGACTTTGTTTTCTTCGTGTATGGGAAGGGCGTCGATATCAGCCCGTAGCGCAATGGTTCTCGATGAGGGATCGTTACCTGCAATAAGCCCCACCACACCGGTGCCGGCCATGATGGTAATGGGGATGCCGAGGGCAGCGAGTTTTTGTTGTATATACTTTGAGGTCTCGTATTCTTTATAACTCAATTCCGGATGTGCATGCAGATGATGCCTGATGGCGATGGTATCGGCTGCATATGCGGAGGCGAGTTGCCTGATTCGCTCTGCAATCATTCATCGAAGATAACCAATTAGCCAATTAGCTAATTAGCCATTTAGCTAATTGTTCAGTATCAGGTCTTCTTCAGGCTTTACTTCTATAACAGATGGGACCACGATCACTCCTGTAGGATAGACCTTTGTAACCTGCTTGCGCAGTGATTCCGCATCCTCGCGTTTGCGGAAATTACCCATCTGGATCTTAAAATAGGGAGACTGATAGATCAGATAGGTCTTGTGGTCAGGAAAATCACGCATTAGCGTGGATTTAACATCCATGGCTTTTTTCCTGTCGTTCGTATTGATCACCAGGATCCGGAATCCAGAGGCTGTTCTGTTATTTTCGAGATAGACCTTCTTATTCAGTTCCTCCTGCTTGGCGATCATGAGGTCCAGCCTGTGGTCTTTCACGATCTCCACCTGTGAGAAAGCAGCAATGGGAGAAAGGAGGATGATGGCAAGTATTCTTATCATACTTTATTGTAAACAAACTTTGTACCAGTTGAGGCGACTGATAATAGGCGAGAGGCGAGAGGCAAGAGGCGAGCGGAATTACCTACCGCCTCTCGCCTCAAACTACTCTTCCTTCCCGTGGCAATTCTTGTACTTCTTTCCACTCCCGCAGGGACAGGGGTCATTTCTGCCCACTTTAGGTCCAACACGGATCGGTTCATGTTTTTGTACGGAAGGATCGTGGTATTGGTTCTCCGGGTCCATCATTTCGGGCTGACCACCTCCAGAACTCACCAGTTCCTCTTTTCTGACCTTCATCTTGCTCATGTCGGTTTTTTGCTCACGGCCTTCTTTCAGTTGGGTATTACTGTCCTGAATAGGAATGCCGGCATAACACAGGAATGAAACTATATCGCGGCTCAGTTCGCTGTTCATATTACTGAACAATTCGTAAGCTGTGGTCTTATAAATAACGAGGGGATCTTTCTGCTCATACACCGCTGTCTGTACACTGTGTTTCAGATCGTCCATGGCTCTCAGGTGTTCTTTCCAGGCATCATCGATAATAGCCAGTGTGATCGATCTCTCAAGCGCATTGGCCAGCTCTGCGCCGTTTGTGCTGATGGTTTTATCCAGGTTCGCGATCACATTCACGCCCTTCTTTCCATCAGTGAACGGTACTACCACATTTTCAATATGTGAACCCTGGGTTGCCTTTACATTCCTGAAAACAGGTAAGGCATTTTTCATCATCTCTGTTTTCTTCCTGGTATAATTACCCACCGCTTCCTCGTAGAGCTTGTTGGCCAGCGTTCCAATATCTGATTTAGACAGTTCATCCGCTGTAATGGACGTGTCGATCCCGAAGTTCACGATCACTGCAAGCTTGAAGCCTTCATAATCTTCCTGGGCTTTATATCCGGAAACAAGTTCCTCCGAAACGGAATAGAATGAATTATCGATGTCCAGCGCCAGGCGTTCGCCAAACAATGCGTGCTGCCTCTTGGTGTATACCACATTACGCTGCTTGTTCATCACGTCGTCATATTCAAGCAGTCTCTTACGTATGCCGAAGTTGTTTTCTTCCACTTTTCTTTGCGCACGTTCAATGCTCTTGGTGATCATGCTGTGCTGGATCACCTCATTTTCTTTATACCCCATCCTGTCCATGAGTGATGCGATACGGTCTGAACCGAACATCCGCATCAGGTCATCTTCCAGGGATACATAGAACTGCGTGGTACCCGGATCTCCCTGGCGGCCTGCGCGACCGCGCAACTGCCGGTCAACCCTCCGGCTCTCGTGCTTTTCAGTGCCTATGATCGCCAGACCTCCCGCTTCTTTCACACCTGGGCCGAGTTTGATATCTGTACCACGACCTGCCATATTGGTAGCGATGGTCACATTACCTGGCATACCTGCTTCCTGTACGATCTGCGCTTCACGTGCGTGTTGCTTTGCGTTTAGTACATTATGCGGGATCTTTTTCACCTGCATCATACGGCTCAGCAATTCACTTACTTCCACGGAAGTGGTGCCCACCAGCACTGGCCGGCCAGCATTTCTCAATGCTTCGATCTCGTCTATGACTGATTTGTATTTTTCGCGTTTGGTTTTATAAACCATGTCCTCATTGTCTTTACGAACCATGGGAAGATTCGTAGGAACAGTTACTACATCAAGTTTGTAAATGTTCCAGAATTCTGCTGCTTCAGTTTCTGCCGTACCGGTCATACCGGCAAGCTTGTGATACATCCTGAAGAAATTCTGCAAAGTGATGGTAGCATAGGTTTGCGTAGCGGCTTCGATCTTTACGTTTTCCTTGGCTTCAATGGCCTGGTGCAAACCATCGCTGTAACGCCTGCCTTCCATGATACGCCCAGTCTGTTCATCTACGATCTTGACCTGGCCATCCAGTACAACATACTCGATGTCCTTATCAAACAGTGTGAATGCCTTCAACAGCTGCTGGATGGTGTGGATCCTGTCTGCTTTCAGTGAATAATCCTGCAATACCTGCTCCTTCTGCAAAAGTTTTTCTTCCGCGGTTGCATCAGATTTTTCGATATCACTCAGCGATGTACTGAGGTCAGGGAGTACGAAGAATTTCGGGTCTTCTCCGCCTTTGGTGATATAATGAAGTCCCTTCTCTGTCAGTTCAACCTGGTTATTCTTTTCGTCTATATGGAAATACAATTCTTCGTCAACTTCCGGCATGTGCTTCTGCTGTTCGCCAAGAAAATAGTTCTCGGCTTTCTGCAGTTTCACCTTGATACCCGGTTCGCTGAGATATTTGATCAGTGCACTGTTTTTTGGAAGACCGCGATAGGCGCGCATCAGGTAAAGACCTCCGTCGCCTTCTGCATCTTTTCCTTCTGCGAGTAATCTTTTTGCTTCGATCAGCGATTTATTCACTACCTGCTTCTGAACTTCCACAAGTTGAGTGATCCTTGGTTTGAGGATATGGTATTGCTGATCATCACCTTTTGGAACCGGACCTGATATGATCAATGGCGTACGCGCATCGTCGATCAACACACTATCCACCTCATCCACCATAGCATAATGGTGTTTGCGCTGTACCATTTCATCTTTCGAATGAACCATGTTGTCGCGCAGGTAATCGAAACCAAATTCGTTATTGGTACCGTAAGTGATATCGCAGAGATAGGCCTTTCTTCTTGCTTCACTGTTGGGTTCGTGTTTGTCTATGCAGTCAACAGTAAGGCCCAGCCATTCATAAATGGTACCGTTCCACTCCGAGTCACGGCGGGCCAGGTAGTCGTTAACTGTTACTATGTGCACACCTTCGCCTGCCAGTGCATTCAGGTAGGCAGGAAGTGTAGATACCAGGGTTTTACCCTCACCCGTTGCCATTTCAGCGATCTTGCCTTCATGAAGTATGATACCTCCGATCAGCTGAACGTCGTAATGCACCATGTTCCAGGTTACGATGGTTCCTGCTGCTGACCAGGAATTTGAAAAGATGGCATTGTCGCCTTCGATCCTGATATAATCTTTCTTAACACTCAGTTCCCTGTCCAGCGGAGTGGCAGAAGAGACAATTTCTGTATTGGAAGAAAACCTGTGGGCCGTTTCTTTCACTACGGCGAAAGCTTCCGGCAGGATCTGCTTCAGCACCACTTCGATCTCTTCATTCCTTTTCTTTTTCAGATCATCCACCTGCTTATAGAGGTCATCTTTCCCATTGATATCATCTACAGGCAGAGCTTCAGCCTTTTCGTTGATGGCATTGATCTGATCATCGATGGGCTTAAGGTGTTCCTGGATCCTTTGTCTGAATTCAACCGTCTTGCCTCTCAATTGGTCATTGGTCAACTGCTGGTATGAAGCGTAGAACTCATTTATCTTAGTGATCAAGGGCCCAATGCGTTGAACGTCTTTTTCCGACTTGCTACCTCCGAATATCTTGCTAATGAATTTGAACATAGGGGGCAAATTTACATAAATCTAATTAGCCCCTTTCATCACAATATTCCTGCCCAACCGAAGGTTAACAGGTATTTTTGACATCTTTTCACTATGCGTATGATTTCTAAACCCCTTATCCTGACAATTTGCCTACTGGTTTCTGCCTGGGCGGGTGCGCAAGACTTCAGGACTGTTCAGGGAAAGATCCTCGATTCCACCAAAAATCCGATTGCCAAGGTTTCAGTGATGCTTTTCTATGAAACTCCGGGGGATACGCTGCGGACATTGACCGGAAACACGGGCTATTTCATTTTTTCCCAGGTTAAAAACAGGCCATTTTTTATCAAAACAACCCATACCGGCTACGCCATCATCCAAAAAAAGTATACAGATACGGCTAATAAGGTGGATATCGGGTCCATAGCCCTGGTTCCCTCATTTACTACCCTCCAGGAGATCGTCATTACCACGCCACCTATTCAGATCAAGGAAGATACGGTTGAATTCAAGGCGGATTCGTTCAAAGTCAAGCCCAATGCCATGGTTGAAGATCTTTTAAAGAAATTGCCGGGCGTGGCGGTAGATAAGGACGGAAACGTTACAGCCCAGGGTAAGCAGGTAACAAAAGTGCGGGTGAACGGTAAGGATTTTTTCCAGGGCGATGTGAAAACGGCCACCCGGGAGCTTTCTGCCGATATGATCGATAAGGTACAGATCGTGGATGATTACGGCGACCAGTCGTCTATTAGCGGAATCAGGGATGGGGAGCCTGATAAGGTACTTAACCTGCAATTGAAAAAAGATAAGAACAAGGGGGTGTTTGGCCGGGTTACGGCAGGGGGAGGTACGGAAGACAGGTACCAGGCCTCTGGAAACATTAACTTTTTCAACAATAACAAGCAGCTTTCAATTATTGGCAACAGTAATAATATTAACGCGAGTCTTTTTGACGGAGGCGGTGGCGGTGGAGGCGGATTTTCCGGCGGTGGTGGAGGCGGGGGAGGTATGAGAGCGGGAATCCAGATCATGCAGGGTGCGGGGGGAAATTCGGGAAGCGGTGATGGTATTACCACCACGCACTCGATCGGAGCTAATTTCCGTAATGATTTTGTAAAAAGCCCTAAATCCTCGTTCTATGGCAGCTATACATTCACCAGGAGGATGCTTGACCTGAACCGGGATGTTTCCACTCAGAATATTTCCACAACCAATATTTTCACCAATAACAATCTTACCAACAGTTATAACCAGTCTGGTACGCACAGGGCCTTTCTGAACCTGGAGTATTATATTGATTCGTTCAATTATATCAAGATCAGTCCCCAGCTAAGCTTTTCAGAAAGCAATAACCAGAGCAATGCGGATTTTGATATTGTGGACTCCAAGGGGTTGACCACGCAGCAGGGTTATAAGAAAGATTCGGCATTGTCATATACCCCAAACCTTTCCGGCAACATACTTTTCAATCACAGGTTCAGGAGGAAAGGGAGGAATTTTTCTGTCAATATGAACCTTTCGAACTCCGAGAGCCAGTCTGACAGGGACTCCTATAACTTCACTGAATTTTACGACCCGGCAAGGCAGTCCATTACTGACCAGTTGAGGCAGACGGACAACCTGAGCAGGACCTTGAATACAAGACTGGTGTACACTGAACCCATCCGTAAAGACCGTTTCCTGGATCTTTCTTACACCATAAGAAATAGTTTTTCGAGGAACGACAGCAGGGTGTATAATATGGAGACTGGCACACCGGTGCTGAGTCCGGTCAGTAATGCGTATGAAAATGAATTCATACAACAGCGGATCGGGGCAAATATCAGAACTGTAAAGAAGAAGTACAATTATACCTTGGGTATAGTGGCCCAGCCATTTACGCAAAAGGGGTATTCAATCACAAAAGACAGTACTTACACCCCTGTGACCCGGGTTAATTTCATACCGGTAGCGCGATTGGCCTATAATTTTACCCGTACCAGGACCTTGAATTTCAACTACCAGGGCGATGTGCAGCAGCCTACTTTGGCTCAGCTTCAGCCTTTGATAGACAATACCAATCCGCAAAACGTAACAACGGGTAATCCCAACCTGAAACCTGCGGTCACCCATGCGATGAATGCGTTTTATAACAATTTCAACTTCTCGTCAGGCAAGGTGCTGTTCATTGGAATGAATTTATCTGTTCAACAGAACCGGATCACTGATTATACCACATTTGCGCCAAGCGGCAGCCAGCTGACCAGGCCGGAGAATGTGAATGGGTATTATAGCATCATGGGTTTTTATAACTGGAGCAAGCCCTATCAGAACCGCAGATATGTGTTAAGCTTAAACGGTAACCTGATCTACAATCATGATCCGGGCTTTGTGAATGGCGAGAAAAATGTGAACAATTATACCACGGCTATGCAGGGCGTGAATTTCGAGTTCAACCATAAAGAATGGCTGGAACTTGATTTTGGCGTGAGGTACAGCCTGACTTCGCAGAATTCTACGGTGAACAGTTCCACAGACAATTTCACGCAAACCTGGGGCCTGGTATCGAACGGCAGGGTTGACCTGCCCGGAGGGTGGATCTTCAGGTACGATGTGACCCATAATATTAATATCGGGTTTGACGAGAGTTTTGACCCCAATTTTACCCTGCTGAATTCATCGCTGGAAAAGACAATTTTTAAGAAGAAGAACGGTTTCATCAGGGTTTCAGGGTTTGATATTCTGAAACAGAACCAGGGGCTTACCCGTACTTTCGGGACCAATACCATTACAGATACCCGGGTCAATCGCCTTACCCGGTATTTCATGCTGACCTTCACTTACAGGCTGAACCGGTTCAATGGGCAGACCACCCAGGGGGGGCAGCAGAACCAGCAGCAGCGTGAAA